>JANXSV010000258.1 GCA_025356505.1 Methylovirgula sp. | reverse complement strand
CGTGCCGGTGCCATAAGGGGTTTGGTCTGGCAAAGACCAGCGCGGGACCAGACTGGCGAAAGGCATCAGATATTCAATCTTCGTGCCCGCTTTAAGCGCGGCATCATGCACGTGTTGCGCGACATCGCCGGTCTTATCCGCTAGAAAACTCGGGCGGCCGAGCGAGAGCCACAATGCTTTAGATATCGCCATAAAAACCGGTGAAGTGAACATCCGCGCCTTATCGATATGCTCGGACACCTGTGCCGTGCCGATCAAACCGCCAGAGCGCGCAACCTCCAGCGCATGCAAGACAATATCGATCGTGGTGGGAAAACAATCGATATCAACACAAAGCATGATCTCGTCATCGGCAAGACTGTCCATCACGCTTTGCAAAAAAACGCCGTGCTCAAGCCCGGTTTGCAAATGCTGTTCAATCGGCAAGCCCAGATGCTTGAAAACCCGCGCCTGCGCATCCACCAGCTTGGGGCTGATGTTGCCCCAGTAGAGCGTCACAATGCGGAATTTAAACTCTGCTAACTCCAACGATCCAGCCCTTTAGCAAATCTGCCACAGCCCTAAGGATGCCATGCCTCTGGCTTTTTATGCGCATCCTCGCGCTCCTGACGCGCCGCAGCCACAACATCGATCAAGGACCGCAAGACTTCGGTCACGCCTGAATTTGTTGCGGAGGACAATTTAAGCGGTGTCTGCCCGCTCGCGCGTTTCAGTTTTGCTAATTGGCTTTTGAGCGTTTCCGCATCCACAGCATCGGTCTTGGACAAGGCGACAATTTCGAATTTGTCCATCAGGTCCGCACCGTAGGCCTCAAGCTCATTCCGCACGGTTTTATAAGCTTTGCCGGCGTGATCACAGGTGGCCTCGACCAGATGCAGCAACACCGCACAGCGCTCGACATGGCCCAAAAAGCGGACACCGAGGCCAAGCCCCTCATGTGCGCCCTCGATCAAACCGGGAATATCGGCCAGTACAAATTCCCGCCCATCGATATTGACCACACCAAGTCCAGGATGCAGCGTGGTGAAGGGATAATCGGCAATTTTCGGCTTTGCTGCCGAAACCTTGGCAAGAAACGTCGATTTGCCAGCGTTTGGAAGCCCGACGAGCCCGGCATCGGCAATCAACTTCAGCCGCAAAATCACAGTCCGTTCTTCACCTTCCAAGCCCGAATTGGCACGGCGCGGCGCTTGATTGGTTGAACTTTTGAAATAGGCATTGCCAAAGCCGCCATTGCCGCCCTTGGCCAAAATTACCCGCTCGCCAACCTCGGTAAGGTCCGCGAGCAGCGTCTCGCCGTCCTCTTCAAAGACCTGCGTTCCTTCCGGCACTTTAAGCAGAACATCGGCCCCGCGCGCGCCATGACGATTTTTTCCCATGCCATGAACGCCGGTCTGCGCCTTGAAATGCTGCTGGAAGCGAAAATCGATCAGAGTGTTCAGACCGTTGACACATTCGAGCACGACATCGCCGCCGCGGCCGCCATCACCGCCATCCGGCCCGCCGAATTCAATAAATTTTTCGCGCCGAAAGGAGACTGCGCCGGCGCCGCCATTACCCGAACGAATGTGGATTTTTGCTTCATCAAGAAATTTCATGCGCCTTCACTAGCGCATGAACGCACAAAATTGAAGAGTTTTCGCATTGGTCTCACTCAGCGCCCCAATCTCGACGCCAAGCACCACTCCCCCGCGCCCTGCCCCCATGATTGATAAGCCTTGATCAAAAAGCGTACTAACTCGCGCTTGAAATCTGCCCAAAATTGGACAATTAAGCCGAATGGCCAAAAACCCCTACTATTCCGGACCCGTCACCGACCATTTTGACGGCACGCGCTTTTTCATAGACGGCCACGAAAAGCCGCTTGGCCTGCGCGGTTTGATGAAATGGAATTTTAGCGGTCAACGCCAGAAATGGCCCGCGTCAACCCATCCGGTATATCAGGATGCTCCACAAATACGGGTGGAGGGAGACGCGCTGCGCGTCAGTTACATTGGCCACGCCAGCTTCCTCATCCAAACGCAGGCGCTCAATATTTTGATCGATCCAGTATTTTCCACCCGGGCCAGTCCGGTGTCGTTTGCCGGGCCAAAGCGGGTCAATCCGCCGGGCATCTCGATTGAAAATTTGCCGCCGATTGATGTCGTTCTCGTATCGCATAATCACTACGACCACCTTGATCTGAGTTCGCTGAAGCGTTTGCATCAGGCGCATGCACCGCGCATCCTGACCCCGTTGGGCAATGACACCATCTTGGAAAAGTTTTATCCCGACTTTAACGTGGAGGCTTATGATTGGCAGGCGCGGGTGCAAATTTCTCCGGATGTCGCGGTGCATTTTGAGCCCGCCAATCATTGGTCTGCCCGCGGCGCCACGGATCGTTTCATGGCCCTTTGGTGCGCATTCGTGCTCGAAACCAAAGGTGGCAATATCTATCATATTGCCGACACCGGCTTCGGCAACGGTCGCATATTTGATGAGGTGCGGGCGAAACACGGCACCTTCCGCCTCGCCATTTTACCTATCGGCGCCTATGAGCCGCGTTGGGTTATGCAGGGCCAACACATAAATCCGGCGGAAGCTGTGCAAATTTTACAAGCCACCGGGGCCGAGCGAGCCATTGCCCACCATTGGGGCACTTTCCAACTCACTGATGAAGCCATCCATGCCCCTTTAGAGGCGCTGGAGATTGCTCTCGCGGCTCAAGATATTAATAAGTCGCGGTTTTTGACCCCGCGCCCCGGGCAAGCAGTTGTGGTACCTTAAAGCCAGAAAACCCTATTTCAAAAACACATAGACATCCACCTGCAACGAGGCATCATCCGAACCCTTGGCGTCGTTGAGATATTCCTCGGCAAACAGGTCTTTTGATTCAAAGCCCTTTTCGTCGAGATAGGCAGTAATCGCTTCATATGTTGAATCAATATCGTCATAGGCGCCACGGTGCTGAAACTTCAACACCTTACCGGCGGGAGAAAGCCCGAAAACGATATCGCCCGTGAGACCTGTCTTGCCTTCGGGAACTTTTTCCACCTGAACCATGAGCTCATATTTAAAATCAGCATCATTGGTCTCAACGAATACGGCCCAAGGCTTGCCAACAACCGCAATTTTTTCAGCAGCCATCGCATCTGTTATGGTCTTCAAGCCATCATGGATGGTCGTGTAGCCATCTTCCCACTTGGCCTTTCCGCGCAGTAAAGCCACCGGCTTGGCCTTGATTTCAAACGGCGTCGTCGCTGGATCTGCAACGGATTGATCCGGCAGCGGAGTAATATCAGACTTCGGCGGCGCTGCATCCGGCATGGCAGGAACTGCGGGAGTAGCAGGCGTAGCGGGAGTGGCAGGTGCCGCAGGTGCAGGAGCCGCAGGTGCCGGGCTCGCAGGGACGACCGGTGCGGGCGATACAGCCGGAGGGGCGGTCGCAGGTGTCGTGGTATCAGGCGCAGGCGCTGTTGCGGGCGGCGTCATCGGCTCGGCTGCCGGTGCGGTTGGCGCTTGGGTCGTTGCTGGTGCGCCTGCCGGTGCCGTTGGCGCAGCCGTTGCGGGCTTTGCGACCGGTGTTTTGCCGTCGGGCATAAGCAGTTCGGGTTGCGCGGTCTGCGCAACAGCGAGGCTCATCATCGCCAGGGTGGAAAGACCAAGCAATCCGGCGCGCAGGCCCCCTGCAACAAAACCTGATCGCCGCCAAACTTGCAAAATCATCACACTCTCCGCCAAATCCATTCGAAGCACTGCGCCATCTTTGCGCACCTGTAACGCAATGACCAGTGTCATCGCATAAAATTGTGACGGAACAATCCTGCACGGCACATGAACACTGCTAATTTTGAACTATCTAAAACTGGAATAATGCAAGACTGGCCGTCGCAGTAAATTCCCATTATACGAGGGCAGCCCCAAGGAACGATCATGAGTCCGCTTGCCAACCACGCCTTTGCCAAAATGAACGGCATCGGCAATGAAATCATCGTGCTCGACCTGCGCGCCGCGCCTCTCCATGCGGCTCTAGAAGTCAGCGCCGAGGAAGCGCGCTCCATTCACCGCACCTATCCTTTTGATCAGATGATGGTGCTGCAGGCCGCAACAACTGCCGGCACAGATTCATTCGTTGAAATTTTCAACAATGATGGGTCGCAAGCCGAGGCTTGCGGCAACGGCACCCGCTGCGTCGCCTGGTATTTGATGAAGGACACAGCGCGCACCACGCTCAAAATCGAAACCATCGCCGGTATTCTGGACTGTACCCGCAAAGGCGATCTGGTGTTTCAAGTGGATATGGGCAAGCCGCGCCTCAAATGGGATGAAATTCCGCTGCGTGATGAGTTTGCCAACACGCGAACCATCGAACTGCAAATCGGCCCCATAGATGCGCCGGTTTTGCACACGCCCTCCGCGGTTAATATGGGCAATCCGCACGCCGTATTCTGGGTGAACGATGTCAACGCCTATGATCTTGCCCGCTTTGGCCCGCTGTTGGAAAACCACCCGATTTTTCCGCAACGCGCCAACATATCCCTGGCACAGGTGGTGTCGCGGTCACATATCATCATCAAAGTCTGGGAACGCGGCGTCGGCCTGACAAAAGCCTGTGGCTCGGCCGCCTGCGCTGCGGCAGTTGCAGCCCATCGCAAAGATCTTACCGGCCGCAATGTCACAGTCACCCTGCCCGGAGGCGACCTGCAAATTGAATGGCGCGCTTCAGACGATCATGTCTTGATGAGCGGCGCGGTGGAACTCGAATTCAACGGTGTCTTCGCGCCGGAATTGTTCTCGGATTCTGCGGCGTGAGCGTCGAGGTTGTCACCTTTGGTTGTAGGCTCAACATGGTCGAATCGCAGGCCATGCGCCGCGCTGCACAAGATGCCGGACACGACAATATCGTCATTGTGAACACCTGCGCGGTTACGGCGGAGGCGATGCGTCAAGCGCGCCAGGCCATCCGCCGCATGGGCAAGGAACATCCCGACAAGCGCATTATTGTCACGGGCTGCGGCGCTCAAACGGAACCGGAAAGCTTTGCCGCGCTGGCGGAGGTAAGCCAGGTGATCGGCAATGCGGATAAGGAAAGCGCGGCCACATGGCGCACGCTCAAAACGGCGCTCTCGCCCTTCGCCAATGACACGCGCAAGAACCGCGTCGATGACATATCAGACTTTCGCGCAATAGCCGCACATACGCCCGGCAAGATCGAAGGTCATACGCGCGGCTTTGTTGCGGTTCAAAATGGTTGCGACCATCGCTGCACCTTTTGCATAATCCCTTTTGGACGCGGGCCGTCGCGCTCCGCGCCGATGGGTTCCGTGGTCGATCACGTTAAGGCGCAGGTCGATGCGGGACAGAAGGAAATCGTTCTCACCGGCGTTGATCTCACCTCCTATGGCAGCGATTTGCCCGGCGCGCCCTCGCTTGGGAAATTAGTTCAGGCGATCCTGCGCCATGTGCCGGAACTGCCCCGGTTGCGCCTCTCCAGCATCGATTCGATCGAGGCTGATGCCGCCCTCTTTGATGCCCTGCAGTCGGAAAATCGGCTGATGCCGCACTTGCACCTCTCGCTGCAAAGTGGCGACGACATGATCCTCAAGCGTATGAAGCGGCGGCACCTACGACAGGACTCGGTCGAATTTTGTCAAAAAACACGGCAAATCAGGCCTGATATTGCCTTTAGCGCCGATATCATTGCCGGGTTCCCCACCGAAACCGATGCCATGTTTGAAAATTCGCTGGCGCTAATTGCCGATTGCGGCCTGAATTTTGTGCATGTGTTTCCGTTTTCGGCCCGCGCCGGCACGCCTGCCGCAAAAATGCCCCCGGTCCCGTCTGCCACCATAAAGGCGCGTGCGTCGGCGTTGCGTGCCGCTTCAGCACAGGCAAATCTCACTCATTTAAAAGCGCAAATCGGCAGAAGCCTCACTGTGCTCACAGAGCGCGGTGGCCTAGCCCGCACACCGGACTTCACTCCCGTGAGACTTGCTGGATTTGAACCCAA
>JANXSV010000098.1 GCA_025356505.1 Methylovirgula sp. | reverse complement strand
TCTAAATCTGTGAGTGAAGCTTTCATTGCGGCACCTCTGACATCTCTACGCGAGCAGGAAGGCTTTAGATCAACAGCTCTTTTTAAAAAAAGCGGGTGTTATTCCGTTACAATTTTGTAGCTCTGGCCCGGAACCAGTCCTTCATTGGGCTCCAGTCCGTTCAAAAGCCGGAAGTGCTCCTCAGGACGATCAGTGAAGCTCATTTGCGCCGCCATAGAGGCAAAGCTATCACTTGAGGACGCGACGTGAATGCTGATTTTGAGCGGCTGCACCTGCGCTGCCTCTTGGGGTGTGATTAGGCGGAAACTGTTCATTGAGGCGAGGAAGCGCTGATCTGCGTCGGCGCCAAGGGTTTTCGTTGCGAAAATCAGGCGGTAGATGTCGCTGCCGAAGCGGATGACAACCAGCTTGAAATTCCAAAGTCCGTCTTTGGCGGTGGCAAATGTCGCCGGAAAGGCATTAACGGTGCCAGGCACAACGCTGGATTTGTCGAGACCCTCGATCCAGCCTGACGCGAGATAGTCTTCCAAAGGGGTGCTGCCGGGCAGCCGGACCGAATCAAGGCGTAAGGATTCAGACCCGTCGTGGCTCAAGCCAAGCAGGGCCTGAGGCGAATTTTCCAAAACAAAGCCGGAGGGTGCGGTGAAGGAAAATTCGAGTTTTGGATGCGTAAAATGGTTGGTACGAATGACGCCCTCTGAGGGGTCATCGCCAAAGGTAATGCCGTTCAGCGCAGTCAGATAGCCGTCGCGATTTGTTTCACCGAAGCCGGGAGCGGCGATTTGTCGTGCGGTGGCAATCGCCTCGCGAATCCGCTCCGGCGTGGAGGGGTGCGTCGAGAGAATATCCGGTCTTTCGGAATTGCTCTTCTGTCCGATAAGCGACGCCCGCAAGGCGGTGGAGCGGCCAAGTGACGTTAAAAAGCGGGCAGCGCCGAAGGCTTCGAACCCCGCTTTAGAGACGGTCGAAATGCCGAGCCTGTCTGCTTCAAATTCTTGAGCGCGGGAAAAGCTGGCGAGGGAAAGCTTGCGGAAAGCCTTTACCTCCTGGCCTTTTTCCGGCGTTTGAATGATGCTCGCTGCCTTACTGATGACTGCGGAGTCTTTTTCGAGTTCGGCGCGTTGTGCCGCGTGGCGGGCTGTGACATGGGCGATTTCATGCGCCATCACGGCCGCAACTTCCGCGGTGTCATTGGCAAGGGCCAGCAAACCGCGCGTGACATAAATGCGGCCGGACGGCAGGGCGAAGGCGTTGACCACTGCTGAGTTGAGCAGTGTCAGTCGATAAGGCGAGCTGTCTGTGTCACCAGTTTTGGCGAGGCGCGCCAAAACTCCGCCCAGCAAAGTTTCCATTGGCGGATGAAAATATGCGCCGCCGTACAACGCGACAAGGCGACGATGTTCCTGATCTTCCGGCGATTCAGCGCCGACCACGGGAGGCGTGACGGTAGTTGGGGTTCCGAGCGGCTTTTTCTGGTCAAGTTCCAGTGTCGAACAGCCGGACAGCACTAAGGCCGCCGACACGCATGCCCAGAGAGCAACATGCGGCAATGCGGCGCTTTTTGTCCGAAGACGGCCTCGGATGAAGCGGCTTTTAAATATTTCCGCGGTGTCGAAAGTCACGCGCCGTCCTGGGTTGAACTTTTAGGATTGTGTCTGTCTATCACTCTGACGATATTTTGCACCCGCGAAACACACGCCATGCGCCAAAATGTTGCGTGTTTGGGTCAAAATGAAGGCATCGACCGGCAAATTTAAGCCGTGCTTTCGTGTCCTTTGCCTGATATTGAAGCCGCGCGTTCCTGTACGAGCCTTCTGAAGAGTGTTGCACAACGATGACTGACACAGCACCTGCTCCGCATCCTTTGTTGAAAATGGCGCTGGAACTGGGGCCTTTGGGCCTGTTTCTGCTGGCCAATGCCAGACCCCAACTTTTCGCACCGCTGACGAGTTTGGTGCTGCCGCAAAGTCTCGCCAGCGGGGAAAAGGCCGGGATTTTCACAGCAACCATCATGCTGATGATCGGCGTTTTGATCGCGCTGGTGATATCGCGGTCGATCATGCGGCGCTGGCCGGTTATGCCTGTGGTGACCGCGATCGCTGTGCTGTTTTTTGGCGCGCTCACCCTGTATTTTCAGGATGTCACCTTCATCAAGATGAAGCCCACCTTTCTTAATATGGTTTTCGGCGCGATTTTGCTTGGTGGCCTGGCATTCGGAAAGCCCTTTCTGCCGCATGTGATGGACGCTGCCTTCAAGCTGACCGATGAAGGTTGGCACAAACTCACTCTGCGCTGGGGCATTTTCTTTTTTGTGCTGGCCGGAGCGAACGAGCTGGTGTGGCGCTCTCTTGACGCCTATCAACTCGCGCATGGTCTTACCGACAAGTGGTCGAATGATTATTGGGTGAGTTACAAAGTCTATGGAAGTCCGGTTCTGACGTTTCTCTTCATCGTCACGCAAATGCCGTTGATTTTGCGCCATGATGCGAAAAGCGAAACCGTCGCCGTGCAAGACACTAAGGAAAATCCGCCGGTTTGACGAATTGTGTGGATAGTTCAGCGCTTTCTATTTCAGCGCTTTATCGATCTGCGGCCGCAGAATTGTCGTCAGAGATTCGGCGCTTAAGGGCCCGACGAATTTGAATGCGATTGTGCCGTCTTTGTTGACGAGAAAGGTTTCCGGCACGCCGTAAACGCCAAAATCGATCGCAGTTCTGCCGGAACCATCAACCCCGATAGCCTGATAGGGGTTTCCCGAGGCGGTTAGGAAAGCCTTCGTGTTGGCTTCCTTATCTTTGTAGGCGAGGCCGTAAAGCTTGAGGCCTTGGGCCTTTAGGGCGTCGTCGTTGGCAAGTTGGCTCAAGAGAGCGTGCTCTTCGCGGCATGGCACACACCAAGATGCAAAAATATTCACCAGCGAAACGTGACCTGCCGTCAGGTCCGCTTTTGAAAATCCGGGTATGGCAACGCCATCTTGAGTGGTCTGTCCGGATAATGCCGGTAAAGTGAAGTCCGGCACAGCTTTGCCGATTAAAGCGGACGGCAGGTTTGAGGCATCTCCGGAGCCAAGCCGCTGCCAGAATAAACCAGCAAGCGCGGCAAATATCACCAGAGGAACGGCAGGGAGCAAGCGCTTGGTTAAATTCATCCCGCAACCAATCCTGAGACACTTGCCGCCCTATATACGATTGCTCGTTATATCTGAGCGCTTCGTGAGGGCAAGATCGGGGAAGTCTTCAGCAGCAGTCAAGGTTTCACATTTTATGGACGCCAGTCGGCGCCCAAAGCCTTCAGGGCAGATTTCTGTTTCGAGTAATCGCGCGCGATCAGCAAGATCATCACCGCAATGACAACAAGCGCGAAGCCGTAAGCCAGCGCTATATAGTTGGAATTATCCGTCATATGACCTCCGTCGTAGCCAGCATCATTTGACGATGCACACGGCGTGTCAATATCTCATTGCGAATAGCCATCATGTGCAAAATTAAAAACAGCAGTGTGAAGGCCAGCGCCATAACCAGCAGAGCCTTTAACATCGCCGGATCAAGCGTAGACCCGCCAAGCCTTAAAACCGAAGCCGGTTGATGAAGCGTGTTCCACCAATCGACTGAATATTTGATGATTGGCAAGTTTACCGCGCCAACCAAGGTCAAGATGGCAGCCAATCGCGCTGCTTTTGATTTATCGTCGATGGTCCACCATAGGGCCACGAGGCCAAGGTAAAGCAAAAACAACACCAGCACCGAGGTCAGGCGCGCATCCCAAACCCAATATGTGCCCCACATTGGCTTGCCCCAGAGAGACCCTGTGACCAGACAGATGAGGGTAAAGCCTGCGCCAAGCGGCGCTGCGGCCTTTTGAGCTGCGTCCGCCAACGGGTGCCGCCAGAATAAAGTGCCTAATGCCGCCAGAATGAGCGACACATAAATGAGGCTCGCCAGCCATG
>JANXSV010000176.1 GCA_025356505.1 Methylovirgula sp. | reverse complement strand
CGTCCTCGAGCTTTTCAAAGCTGGCGATGAGGCGCGCCTGCAAAGCCTGGAACCAGCTTTCGGCCGTGGATTTCTGAACCTCCAGACTATCCATAAAATCCCCCAACTTGCCGCAAGGCCTCTCCTAACACCACCGCAGCGGAAACCGCAATGTTCAAGGAACGCATCTGCGGCACCATCGGTATCAAAACCCGCGCATCCACTGCGGCGTGAACATCATCGGGGACGCCCGCCGACTCGCGCCCTAGAAGCAGGATGTCATCCGGATGAAACTGAAAATCAATGTGGCGCACTGCCGCCTTGGTTGAGAGCAAGACGACGCGCCTCGGCTGTAGTGCAGTTTTCGCAAAAGCCTGAAACGCGGCAAAGTTTATGTGGCGCTCAAGTGTCACCTGGTCGAGATAGTCCATGCCAGAGCGCCGGAAGTGCCGGTCCGAAATTGGAAATCCGGCTGGTTCTATGATCGAGGCTGAGACGCCGAAACAGGCGCACATCCGCAATATCGTCCCGCAATTTTGCGGAATATCCGGTTGGTAAAGCGCGAGGTGAAGCTGTGTTGGCACTATGGAACCCGGATTGCCCTAAGAGGCTCAAAAGAATCATCCTTTTGTGGACAACTACGGTCCACGCCACTTGTTTAAAGGGCAATCCTACCTAAATAAGCGTAAGCTGTTGACAGATAAGCCTTTATCTGCCAGCGCAAAGCATCGAATTATAGTAGCGCGTAGTGACAGCATCTTTGAGTGATCAAAAACTCAAAGCGGCGCAGAATAATGTTGTTAAACAGCATCGGAACTTGGCGCAAGCTCGACAAGTTCTTTTTGTAAAATGACGAATGGTTAACCGTCGCTTAAGGTGCAGGGTCGCATTTTAAACGGACGTTAAACCGAATCACCCATCGCCCGGAGGCCATTGCGGCCCGAGGTAGCTAAGGGCGTTGTTGCGGCGGCATAGCCATCGGCAAATGCGCGTCCTTGCAGGAGTTAAAATGGCGAAAAAAGACAACGACAAAGACGAATCCGGCGAACCCGAAGGTTCTTCCAACGACTCTCCCTTGCTCGATCTCTCGGATGCCGCCGTCAAGCGTATGATCAAGCTTGCGAAAAAGCGCGGCTTTGTCACCACTGAGGAACTCAACGCCGTACTTCCGCCTGAAGAAGTCACATCCGATCAAATCGAAGACGTCATCGCCATGCTGTCCGAAATGGGCATTTCCGTGAGCGACGCCGAGGATACGGAAGACCCGGAGAAGCCGGCCGAAAAGGCTGAAGAAGAGGAAGAAGAGATCGTCGAAGGCGGCGATCTGGTTGAAGCCTCGCGCTCGACTGCGGTCACCACCACGAAATCCGAACCCGCCGACCGCACCGATGATCCGGTGCGCATGTATCTGCGCGAAATGGGCTCGGTTGAGCTTCTCTCGCGAGAAGGCGAAATCGCCATTGCCAAGCGCATCGAGGCTGGCCGCGAGGCGATGATCGCCGGTTTGTGCGAAAGCCCCCTGACGTTTCAGGCCATCATCATTTGGCGTGATGAGCTGAACGAAGGCAAGGTGCTGCTGCGCGATATTATCGATCTGGAAGCCACCTATGCCGGCCCGGATGGCAAGAACACGCCCAAGGTGGATATGACAGCGCCGGGCGCGCAGGAGGCGCTTGCCGCCCGCATCGCCGCCGCGGCTGCGCCTGCCACAGCGCCGCGCTCGCCGCCGCCAGGCCTAGACGAAGACGGCAATGAAAAGCCGATCGACGACAATTTCGATGATGAAGATGACATGGAAAATTCCGTGTCGCTCTCTGCCATGGAAGCCGAGCTGAAGCCGAAGGTGTTGGAGACCTTCGACCGCATAGCCGACACCTACAAGAAGCTGCGCCGCCTACAAGATCAGAATGTCGAAAACAAGCTCAAAAACGAGGCGCTCACCCCGGCTCAGGAGCGCAAATACAAGCAGCTCAAGAAAGAAATTGTTGTCGACGTCAAAAGTCTGTCGCTGAACCAGAACCGCATCGATGCGCTGGTTGAGCAACTCTATGACATCAACAAGCGCCTGATTGGTCTTGAGACCAAACTGCTGCGCCTCTGCGAAAGCTATGGTGTTTCGCGCGAAGACTTTTTGAAGAATTACCAGAATTCCGAACTCGACCCCAAGTGGGTTCTGCGCGTGTCCAAGCTGGGTTCGCGCGGCTGGAAAGATCTGATCGCGCAGGATAAGGATGGCGTTAAGGACCTTCGCACCGCCATTCATGATCTGGCGACCGAAACCGGCCTCGAAATCACCGAATTCCGCAAAATCGTCCATATGGTGCAAAAAGGCGAGCGCGAAGCCCGTCAGGCCAAGAAGGAAATGGTCGAGGCAAACCTGCGTCTCGTCATCTCGATTGCCAAAAAATACACCAACCGCGGGCTGCAATTCCTTGATCTCATTCAAGAAGGCAACATCGGCCTGATGAAGGCTGTCGATAAGTTTGAATATCGCCGCGGCTATAAGTTCTCGACTTATGCCACATGGTGGATCCGGCAGGCGATCACCCGCTCGATCGCCGATCAGGCGCGCACCATCCGTATTCCGGTGCATATGATCGAAACCATCAACAAGATCGTGCGCACAAGCCGCCAGATGTTGCATGAAATCGGCCGCGAACCGACCCCTGAAGAATTGGCCGAAAAGCTGGCCATGCCTTTGGAGAAGGTGCGCAAGGTCTTAAAAATCGCCAAGGAGCCGATCTCGCTCGAAACGCCTATCGGCGACGAGGAAGACAGCCATCTCGGCGATTTCATCGAGGACAAGAACGCGCTGCTGCCCATCGACGCGGCCATTCAGAGCAATTTGCGTGAAACCACCACCCGCGTCTTGGCCTCGCTCACCCCGCGCGAGGAGCGCGTGCTGCGCATGCGCTTCGGAATCGGCATGAACACCGATCACACGCTGGAAGAAGTCGGCCAGCAATTCTCGGTCACCCGCGAACGCATCCGCCAGATTGAGGCGAAAGCCCTGCGCAAGCTGAAGCACCCGAGCAGGTCAAGGAAGCTGCGGAGTTTCTTGGATAACTAGTTAAAAAGGCGGCCCTCGGGTCGCCTTTTTTGTGTCTATGTCTCGCAAAGGAATTTAATGGTCTCCGTTATCATAAATGGCATGTCGATGATCAATGTCTGGCTGCAATCGTGGTTAGGATCTGATTGGGTTCGTCCAACAGTTATTCTGGCCTTAATTGGCATCATCGCAAACCAATTCGGCGCTTGGTATAATAACAGATCGAAAATTCGCGCTGAAGACACATTGGCGGACAAGCGATTCGCTTATGAAAAGCAGCTATCCGAAAACAAGTTCAATTTCGATAGCGAATTATCGAAGCAAAAATTTGAATTCGAAAAAGCCCAGGCCATCCACAAGCGCCGTTTTGAGCTGGCAGAAGCCCTCCTCGTTGACACTTACAGATTTCGACAAATGGTTGATTATGTACGTAAATCTCTCCCTAGTCCCGGCGAAGGTGGAAGTCGACCAGGACGCAGTGGCGAAGCCATAGGCACTAAAAATCATAAGGACAGCCTTTACATTCCGATTGAACGACTCAACAAAGAAAAAGAACTTATCTCCGCTTTTTTTGCTCGGCAGTATACAACGCAGGCGCATTTTGGCTCCGAGGCCACGAACGCTTTCGACTTATTCTACCAAGCAATGGTGAAAATCAGAACGTCGTCGGAAATGCTCATACTGACAGCAGACCAACTGAATAAGGACGAAAAAAAATTAGAAGAATATAGAGCGGACATTTGGTCTGGAACGGCAAAGGCTTATGGCCT
>JANXSV010000174.1 GCA_025356505.1 Methylovirgula sp. | reverse complement strand
GGCAGCCGTAGATGATGCCCCACAGGTTAACCTGCATGATGCGCGACCAATTTGCAGCGCTTTGGATTGAACTCCCGGGCTGAATTCCGGCGTTGTTGAGCAATATTGTCACCTCGCCAAGTTGACTACGGACGCTGCTTTCTAACGCCTCTACCTGTGCCAAATCGCCCACATCGCAAGGAAAGGCAAAAGCAGTAGCCCCACCGTCAGCAACGCTAGTTGCAGCAGCATCGAGCTTATCGCCCGGCACGTCTACCAGTGCCACCTTGAAACCTAGACCGGCGAATTTATGCGCTGCAGCGAGGCCAATTCCCGAGGCAGCGCCCGTAACTACAGCAACTCCGCCAGAAGGTATTGAAGAGGTTTGCGACATGTTTATGCCCCGGTATTTTTCAGATCGACGCCATTGAGCCGGGCAATATGATCCGGCAACATTGGCACGAAATCGTCCAGGCCGCTTTGACCATTCTGGCCCTGCCCGGCTGCCGCAACAGCGAAGCTGTTTTTGGCGGCGTTGCCCATCATATTGACCATGCCGGCGGCGTCCGCCATCGATTCCAGATAGCGCAGATCTTTAAAGGCATTGGCGATGGAAAATTTGTGGGCGTCGCGATTTCCATCGAGCGTCCACTGCATAAAAGTTTGATAAAACCCACAATCCATTCGCCCGCCTCGTATGACTGAGTCAAATTTCTGCGGGCTGATGCCGACTTTTGCGGACAAGGTGAGCGCCTCTGCGTAGAGTGCGCCGTAGCCGAGAGAGAGGAAATTGTTGAGTAGTTTCATCTTATGGCCATCGCCAACTCCGCCGATGTGGACGACTTTGCCCGCCCACGTCTCGAGAACAGGCTTGAGGCGCGCAAAGACATAATCTTTGGCGCCGACCATCGTGTCTAAAGTTCCTGCCCAAGCTTCCTTTGGGGTTCGGCCCAGCGGCGCATCGGCATAATCCACGCCTATTGCGTTAAGTTCAGCAGCCAGGGCAAGTGTTGAATTCGGGTCGGACGTGGAACAATCGACGACGATTGAACCTGGCCGCAAACCTTTGCTCAATCCGCTTTCACCGCGCAAAATCGCTTCAACTTGGGGAGAACCAGTCACACATAAAAATACCACATCCGAATGGGCGGCAACTTCTTGCGCCGTTTTAACCTCAACGGCCCCTCGGCCGACCAGATCATCCACTGGAGCGCGGTTAGCTCGGCCAAGAATGGTGAGCGCATAGCCTTTATCAACTATGTTTTTCGCCATGCCATGGCCCATAAAGCCTAATCCGATAAAGCCCACTTTCAGCGGGTGCGAAACTTTCGACATGGCGTTTCCTCATGTTGTTTGACGCGGGCTCTGCCGGGTTGACCCCCGGGTAAAGCGTGTTAAGTGCGTGATCCACAGTCTTGAAGAACAATGTTAGCGCTGTCAATTGGATTTGCTAGCATTTTCTAGCCGCTCTAAGCCGTCTCGCCAGGTATAATCTGAAAGCCGGTATCAACTACACTGCGTGCGCCGCGACGGTCCGGTTGTTCGAGAATTTTCTCGATTGCGATCTTGCCAATCAGGAAACGGTTGGAGCGCACGGTGGAAAGCGCCATCGGCAATGCATCACCGATTTCGAGGCCGTTGAAACCGAAAATGGCGAGCTTTTCGCGCAATGCAACTCCAGCGCCCAGGCAGTGAAATACTCCGCCTATCGCCATATCATCGTTAGAATAAACAGCGACGTCTACAGAAGTATTGCCGGCGAGCAAATTCGCGGTCATCGCGCGGCCCGCGAGGGTTGAACTTGGGCCATCAACGATCGAATGTGCCATGATGGTCAAACCCGCTTCGGCCAGCGCCATGCACAGGCCATCATAGCGCACCTTGGCGCGCTTATCTTCTGCCCAGTCATGGCCTACATAGCCAAAACGGCGGTATCCGCGCGCGATGAGATAGCGGCCAGACTCATAACCGGCACTGCGATGGGAGAGGCCTACAGCGATGTCGATGGGTTCGGGGTCAATGTCCATTAATTCGGCAACGCGAATACCGCTTTGAACCAAGATTTGTCGAGTCGGATCGGTATGATCAAATCCAGCAAGAATCATTGCCGCCGGTTTCCATGCCATGAGCGACCTCACGAGCACTTCCTCGGTTTTCATGCTGTAGTCCGTCACGCCGACAACAGGCTGATAATCAGTGCCTTTCAAACCAGCGTGAATGCCGCGAAGCACTTCGGGGAATACAATATTGGACAGAGATGGGATCGCCACACCGATAATATTGGATGTGGCTGACGCCAGCGAACCCGCGATGCGATTTGGGACGTAGCCGAGCCGATTTACAACCGCCATGACTTTTTCACGCGTTTCTACTGAGATCGGTCCCTTATTTCGCATAATGCGGGAGACGGTGATTTCGCTGACGTTCGCCAATTTGGCAACCTCGGACAATGTGACCCTGGCTCTGCTCTCCGGTAATCGGGTGCGCTGTCTCATTGGCCGTATATTCTCCCTTGGTCGATTGTGGCTTTTACGTGCGAAGGTTACGCCGCTGATTGCATCACATATTATATATTGTTTCGAACAAGTGCATTTTAATGGCAGATGTGGTCTGAAAATCAGTGGTTCAATCGTTTCGGCAAAAATTTAGACGGCGAAAATCGCATTGACAGATGCCGCAAATCTCACGAATATGACGAATGGCAGCGCTACCATGTTGGTAATTCTGGAATATGTTAGCCCGCACGATCGATCTGGACTCAGGCGTCGACGAGGCGCTGTTTGCCGCAAACGGCATCCAGCTTAATAAAATAAACAGGTTGGACGCGCACTTGACGACACAAACTGCATTGAAAGCGACAGTCATCGGCCTCGGCTCAATGGGTCTTGGCATGGCACAAAGCATTGTCAGAGGCGGCATTGCCGTGTCGGGTTTCGATTTGAACGCCGCTGCACTCGAAACTTTGAAGCATGGCGGCGGCGAGACAGCTATAAGTGCTGCGGACGCGGCGCAGAACTCAGATATTTTGATGACCGTTGTCGTTAATGCGTCGCAGACACGAGCAATTTTATTTGGCGAAAACGGCGCCGCTAAGCACATGAGGCGCGGCGGCGTAATTATTTCTTGTGCTACGATGGCACCCGAAGAAGCGCGACGTTTGGCAGCAGACGCAGACAATCTCGGCTTGCTCTATCTTGATGCACCGATGAGCGGCGGCGCGGCCAAAGCTGCCGCAGGTCAATTGACCTTCATGGCTTCGGGAAGTCCGCAGGCTTTTGCAAGAGCAAGACCAGTGCTCGATGTGGTGGCAGGAAAAGTCTATGAACTGGGCGAAGCGGCAGGTGCTGGAGCTTCTTTCAAAATGGTTAATCAGTTGCTGGCCGGGGTGCATATTGCCGCGGCATGTGAGGCAATGACCTTTGCCGCCAAGCTCGGCCTTGATCTGAATAAAGTCTATGAGGTGATTACAGCTTCGGCAGGCAATTCATGGATGTTTGAGAACCGCGTTCCGCACATTCTAGAAGGGGATTACAGCCCGCGCAGTGCAATATCTATCTTTACCAAAGATCTCGGCATTGTCAGCGACATGAGCCGCCGGGAAAAATTCCCGGTGCAAATGGCATCAACCGCGCTCCAGATGTTCATAGCCACCGCAGCTGCAGGCATGGACGGAGATGACGATGCTTCTGTGGCTCGCATGATCGCTCAAATTTCCGGTCTTGCACTGCCAGAAAAACTCTAAGCCATGCCAAAATTTGCCGCCAACCTCACGATGATGTTCAACGAGTTGGAGTTTCTTGATCGATTCAAAGCTGCGGCGAATGCCGGTTTCAAAGCCGTCGAGTTCTTGTTTCCCTATGATTTTGACGCGGCACGCCTTGCAGGTCTGCTTCACGAAAACGCTCTGAAGCAGGCGTTGTTCAATCTGCCGCCGGGCGATTGGGCCATGGGTGATCGCGGGATGGCAGCCCTGCCCGAGCGCACTGAAGAGTTTAAGGCCTCGGTTGACAAGGCGTTGCATTATGCGGCTGCGCTCAAAGTGCCTTCCTTACACGTGATGAGCGGGATAGCCGATAGGGCCGACCCGCGCGCATTGGATTGTTACTGCAAATCTTTGGCGCTGGTCTGCGCGGCAGCGGCCCCTCACGCCATCGACGTGCTAATCGAGCCGATCAACGGACGTGACATGCCCGGGTATTTCTTGAATGATTTCTACTTTGCTACCCAAATCATTCGTGAACTCGGGCTGCCTAACCTGAAGCTGCAGTATGACATCTACCATCGTCAGATTATCCACGGCGACGTGATGATGAGCCTCGAGGCGCTTATGCCGATGATAGGCCATGTTCAAATTGCGTCTGTTCCCAAGCGCAACGAACCTTTTATGGGCGAACTTGACGACGCGAGGATATTCCGTCACCTCGATGCGCTTGGCTATGCTGGATATATCGGCTGCGAATACCGACCCTTCGCCGCAACTGTCGCCGGCCTGGGCTGGCTTCAAAAAGTCGAAAGTTGACAAAAATGCCCGCCAAAGCAGCGGGCATTTTATGATCATTTCACGCAGGTACCACGTTCGCTCTATTTTGGTAGATAATTGCGCCAATAATGTTGTTCTTTGAAGCCGAGGACCTCACGAATCTTGCGATTGGATAGCGGCGCTTCAAATTCACCCATTTCACGCGTAATTGGGGTGTTGGGCGCGTATTTTGCCAAAAACTGCTTGGTGGGCATATCTGCAGTAATGGTATCGTTTACAGCATTGAAAACCTGATAGCCGAGACCATCTTTTTCGATGCACAGATGCACGATTTCGCCAAGATCGCGGGCATCTATGTAGCTCCAGGCATTGCGCTTTCGTACTGGCGGGTTGGCGACATATTCGGCAAACGGGCCATATTCATGCGGCTCGATGACATTGCCTATGCGAAGCGCGTATATGTCCGCACCATAGCGCATAGAGAAAGCGCGAGCGGTTTTCTCGTTCACAACTTTGGAAAGACCGTAGGAGTCCATCGGATCTGAATCATAATCTTCTTCGAGCGGAAACGCGTGATAATCACGATCTCCTTCGGCGAAACAGACGCCATAGGTGGTCTCAGAAGAGGCCACAATCACCTTTTTTACGCCGAGCTTCATTGCAGCTTCGATAACATTATATGTACTCATGACGTTCGCAAAATATGTTTTGTTGTCCGGCTCAATTAACACGCGCGGGATAGCCGCGAAATGCACCACAACATCTGGTGCGCGTGGCACACGGCCTTCTTCAAAACCTTCAAAACCGAAGTGAGTGGTCAGCGCGTTGAACGCCTGCCCGCTGTCGGTGAGGTCCGCAATCAGTGTGTTGACGCCAGGAAGATGCAGGGGCTTCAAATCAACATTTAGAATGGAATAGCCCTTGGACAGCAGGTGCGGCACAGCATGCCGCCCGGCTTTGCCAGTTCCACCAGTGAATATTATGCGTTTGGTCAAGATTGCTCTCCTTGGTTTAATGAAAATGAATTGCATCAGCCGGTGGCGGCCAACATCACGCTTTCCTGGCTGGCTTCGGCGCGGCTCAATTCGCCCGAAATGCTCCCGCCCCGCACCACAAGGACGCGGTCGCTGACTGCGAGCACCTCTGGCAGATCAGAGGAAATAACGATGATAGACAGCCCCTGCTCGGCCAGACGCGCCAGTAAGGCGTGAACCTCAGCTTTTGCACCGACATCAATGCCGCGCGTCGGCTCGTCGACGATGAGGATACGGGGGCGACGGGCAACCCACTTGGCAATAACAACCTTCTGCTGGTTTCCGCCGCTAAGGTTTACTATCATTTGTTCGTTCGAAGGTGTTCTAATTCCAAGCTCTCGCACGAAACCATCACAGATAGCACTTTCTTTGCTGCGATTGACAAAATCAAACGAACAATAATCTTCGAGATGGGTAAGGCTAAAGTTCTCCCGTACGTTCATGCCCAGCACAAGGCCTTGACCTTTACGGTCTTCGGTGACGAAACCGAGGCCGTTTTCAATCGCAGTCGACGGATCCCTCATTTCGACCGCTTTGCCGCTGATGCTGATGGTTCCAGTTGAGGGACGCAGACCGAAAATCATTTCCATAATCTCGGTGCGGCCAGCGCCTATCAGGCCAAAGAAGCCCAGAACTTCTCCTTTGTGCAAATCAAAATTCACGCCACTGACATGCGCCTGATGGGGAGCCGCGAATTTCATCGACAAATTGCGGACCGATAGCACCACCTCTGAAGTGGCGTGCGACGTATGTTCGCCAAAGAACTCGGACAGTTCACGGTCAATCATCTTGTGCATCAGCACCTTGCGCGTCATCTGCGCAATCGGCCGCGAGTCAACGGTTTTTCCATCGCGCAGTACGGTGACATGATCGGCAATCTGGAAAATTTCTTCGAGGCGGTGGGTGATGTAGACAATACCTATATTTTGATCACGAAGCTTTTTGATAACGCGCAAAAGGGTTGTGGATTCGTGATGGCTAAGCGAGGCAGTCGGCTCGTCCATAATGATTATTTTGGATTCATAAGATATGGCGCGGGCAATCTCGATCATCTGCTTTTGGCCGATGCTCAGCTTGGACATCGGCGTTTTAGGATCGATGTCGATTTCAAGCTCAGCGAGTACTTTGCGGGCGCTGTCGTTCATTTGCCGCGCTGCAATGAAGCCAATACCATTCACCGGCTCGCGGGCGAGAAAGATGTTTTCAGCGATAGTCAAGTTTTCCACCATGGAGAGTTCCTGATGGATGATGTTAATGCCCAATGCGCGAGCATGCACCGGATCACGTATCAGCGTTGGCACTCCGTTGACACTGATGACCCCTCCGGCGTCAGATTTCGTGACGCCTGTCATGATTTTCATGAGGGTGCTTTTTCCAGCACCGTTTTCTCCAGCGATAGCGTGAACTTCCCCGAGCCTCACGCTCAGCCCCACCTGATCAAGCGCTTTTACGCCAGGGTATGTCTTGGATATCTTGATCATTTCCAGGAAAGACATGGCGAAATCCAGACGCTGTTTCTAAAAAGGCCGGGGCGCATAATACGCCCCGGCTGAGTTTAAGGCGGGGGAATAAAACTTACTTGGTGTAAGAGCCAAGGTTCGAAGCGTCGACGACGGTTACGCCGGTATCGACATCCTTAGGCTCTTTTTCAGTGCCGTTGATTTGAGCAACCAGATGCTCAACCGCAAGCTTGCCCATGGTGACAGGACGCTGCACCATGATGCCTGAGATGAAGCCTTCCTTGACGCCCTTCACTGTATCTGGAAGATCGTCAAATGCGAAAACCTTAATGGCATTTTTCTTGTCACCAAATTCCTTAGTCGCCATGACCTTGGCAACCGATGGTCCGCCAACCTGGCTGACGCCGAAGATGCCCTTCAGGTTTGGATGGCCGCGGAACAAGGCTTCGTCAACTGATACAGCTTTGGCCAGATCATCTTCAGTGCCTTCTGTGGCGACCACCTTTATGTCCGGG
>JANXSV010000171.1 GCA_025356505.1 Methylovirgula sp. | reverse complement strand
CGGCCATAGGCCAGAGTTGATTGGCAAAAACCTATGGCCCGATCAAGTGTCACAATGAGTTTCGCACCAATCGTCCGTGCGGTTGCATCTTTTGCCTGGGCGAGGCGATCCGAAAAAAGCTGAGCGGTTGCGAGCATATTGCGAAGGTCATGGTTTATCTTTGCCACAGCCAATCCAAGCGCGGCTAAGTGCTTTTTTTGATGTAATTCATGGATGAGGGCCGTCTGCATGGAAGCAAGCGCGCCTTCTGCCTGACCAATTTCGTGACTTGCGCCGGAGGGCCGGATCACACGTGCCAGATCCTCCGGGTTCCGGGCAAATTCCATGACATTTGTCGTGAGACGGCGGATTGGCTTGAGAACCATCAGGTGTAGTGCCAAAGCGGCAAGGCTGGCGATGAGCGCTGAAAGAAGAACGGAGGCCACAAGAATACTGACTGATGTTGCCCGCAAAGCGCGCTGTAACGGCGCTTCATCAAGGACAATCTCGATGAAATCCCCGCCCATTGGAGCCGGACCTTTGACATTCAGAATGCGGTTCTGGCGCGCAAATAAGGTCCGGAACGCCGCCGGAATAGCTGTAACCACGCTGTCGTCCATCAAATCAACAGATTCATCGATTTTCTCAGGCATTTGCGCAACTGCCAGCAGCCGTTTTGTGCCGTGAATTTTTATTGCAATGGTTTTCGAGCCGACCGAGTCGAGGATTTCCATCGCCAAGGCTTCAGGAACCATATCCTGCGGGCTGGCCGTAAAGACCAGAGCAGCGGTGTGCGCTGCTGCGATGCGATCTTTTAGAAAAGCCAGACGCGCGGCAGATAGGGCCGAGACGTAGATAAGTGCCTCCGCCAAAATGACGAAGGCGAGGATAAGCATTACCACGCGGGCGGAAAGTCCCAATCCACGCGCGGCAGGGGCACTGCCCTGTTTCAGGTTCGTGGTCTGAACAAAAGAAGGGGCATGATCAGCTGTCACAGTTTGGCTCGAAACGACGCATGCTTGTTCTTAGCGTAAAAGTGCAAAACATTCATCTGAACAAATATGGATGCGCTTTACCCTCCTGAAACCTATCATGTGTCACGCTCCACATTGTCTCAGCAAAAGGTTCAAGACTTGCAGCGCGTCTATAAAATCGGTCAAAGATTTATAAAAGACCGGACAACACACGGCGCAGCGCTTGCCCTTGGCTTTAAAGTGGCGGGTTCCGGGCTTGCTATTCTCATGTTTGGCCTGGCCGCGCGCTTGATGGGGGCAGAAAAGTTCGGCCAATTTGCCATACTTTTTAACATCGTCTCATTTTTGGCTGTCGCGGCCTGCCTTGGGCAGGAGACGCTCATCGTGCGCTCATGGAGCGAATATAGTGCGACCCGGGCGTTTGGTTTTGCCCACGGTGCTTTCCGGTTCGGATGGATGGTTATAGGTGTTTCTGCCGTAACAGTCTCTACTCTCCTCTGGCTTTCAGGCAGCGCCGGCTGGCTCAAAGCTGAATCGTGGAGCCTGCTGGCCGCCGCTGTTTTTCTGGCAGCACAGACTCTGCTTCACTTTTCTTCCCATTCATCGAGACTCATTGCAGGGTTTGTTGCCTCGGAAACCTACAGGGAAATTGTTTGGCGTCTGCTGGCGATCATCGCCATGGCGCTTGTCGCCGGATGGGGCTTTGAGGTCTCGGCGCCGCTGTTTTTCAGCGTCGCCGCCTTCGGTATGTTGGGCGGCGTGATTATTCAGAGTTTTAAGGTGCGGGCGTCATTTCCTGGAGTCGTTAGCCTGGCTCGTCCGGAATATGCTGCCCATGATTGGCTGCCGCGCGCCGCAGTGATGTGGTTTTCGGCTTGTCTGGAGGCCGCCAGCCAATATGCCGATGTGATCCTGATCGGGTTTCTAGTTACCCCAGCGCAGGCGGGCGGTTATTTCGTAGCTATGCGCATTGCAAATGTCTTTTCAATGATCAGTTCGGGCATGATCAACTACACCTCGCCGCGTATCGGTACGATGTATTTTTCCGGCGATGTTTCAGGGCTGCAGACACTGCTGAAAAAGCTGATGGCCATCACGCTCATTCTTGTTGCTGCTATTCTCGTTGCTCTGGTCATTTTTGGCCACACCATCCTCAACCTGCTGGGCGCGGCATTCACCAGCGAATATAGCACATTGCTCATTCTGGCGTTCAGCGTCAGCGCAGTGACGCTTGCCGGGCCAGTGTCGGCCGTATTGCAGACGACCGGACACGAACTGCTCTACTCCCGCGCGCTCGTTCTGAGCATGGCCGCGAGGCTGGTCTTGTTTTTGGTGTTTGTGACCCTTTACGGCTCTCTTGGAGCCGCTATAGCCTGGGGCCTCTCAACTGTGCCGCTAGGGCTTGCGCTTGCATGGATGTGCCGCAAAAAAATCGGCATTGATCCTTCAATCTTTGCGCTGATACACAGATAAATTTACGCGTTACGGGAAAACTGTTGATCGATCAGAGCCTAGTAGCCGTCCACCATAGCGTCCAGACTGTAGCGCTTCTGGAGCAAACGCCCCGATGAGCTGATGCTATCGCGCAGAGCGTCGTCACTCAAGACCAGCTTCACCGCCTCGGCAAAAGCACTTGGATTGGCCGTATCTGTGAAGATGGCGCAGGGCCCTGCGTCGCTCTCAAGCACCTCTTTCAACACCGGGAACTGATTTGCGACCACAGGGGTGCCTGTCTGCGCCGCCTCCACGGGCGCGAGACCAAACGTTTCGGAAGCGCTTGGAAACACAAAAACATCAAGGGCAGCCAAGAACGTCCCGATGGACTTGGGGCTGATTTCGCCAAGAAAATGAACCCGCTCAAGGCACGCAAGAGACTTCGCCAGTGCGATCAATGGTTCGAGCTCAGCTCCCTGCCCGGCGTGGGCATAGTGCCAATCAGCATTATCAGAAAGCAGCGCGATATTGGCG
>JANXSV010000164.1 GCA_025356505.1 Methylovirgula sp. | reverse complement strand
GGCTCACCCCGGCCAGCCTCGAATGTGGTGCTCATTGGCCTATGGGCCCTGCTGCAGCACGCGAACTGGCAAAAACCGGCTTGCCAACAGCTCTGCATAACAATTGTTCTGGGAAACATGCGGGATTTCTATGCCTTGCCTGCGCAATCGATGAAAATCCGAAAGGCTATGTCGCACGCGATCATATCGTGCAACGCGAAGTTCGGGCGGCGATGGAGCAGGTGACCGGAGCGCATTTGGTTGATGATTTCTGCGGCACCGACGGATGTTCCATCCCCACCTTCGGATTACCGCTGCGGGCACTGGCGCATGGGTTTGCCAAGTTCGGAACGGGTCAGGGCCTGGGCGAAAAACGCGCTAAGGCAGCGTCCACCCTGCGCCATGCGGTGGCAGCACATCCCTTCATGGTTGGCGGAACAAATACCTTCGACACCGGCGTGATGGACGTTCTCAAAATCAAAGCCTTCGTCAAGATGGGCGCTGAGGGCGTCTATTGCGCCGCCTTTCCCGATCAAGGCCTCGGCATTGCGTTGAAATGCGACGATGGCGCTTCCCGCGCCGCCGAGATGATGATGGCAGCTGTCATCGCTAAATATCTGCCCTTGAAAGACGCTGAGTCAAAGGCGCTCCAACCCCAACTTGCACCCCGCCTCGTCAACTGGAATGGCATCGAAGTTGGGCAGGTGCGGGCGGCGGGGGAGCTGCTCAATCCGCAAACATGACAAGTCCTGCCGCCGCAAAATCCGCGATGCAATAGCGCGGTTTTTGCTTTCGTTCGCCGCTTCGGCAAACCTTCGGCGCAACGTGCCACACTCCCGCCGCGATTTAGCTCTAGCGCCTTAACCGTACCTTTAGCATTTGCGCGCTTTTTAGCGGCTAACTTCAAAAATCTGGAATTTTATTATGTCGGCCAGCTACGCGCGTGCCTCACTTGTTACAATTATGGTCTTTGCCGCCGTTAGCTTGGCTGCGTGTTCGTCTCCCATCGAGAGTTTCACCGGCGCAACAGCTTCTGTTTCCAAGATGATGTCGGGTCCAACCGGGCCTGCGCGCGTCGTCCCGATTCTGTCCGCGTCGACCCGGAAATCTGACACCAGCAATGGTTCAGACGGCACAATCCGCTATGCCCAGAATATGATTTCGGTTCCGCCAGGCCATAAGTCCGGATCCATCGAACTTCCAACCTATGGCAAGCCGGATCCCAAAAACAATTTCGTTCTCCTGTCGCAAAACGAACTGGATGAGGATGAATTCAAAAACACGCTCGCCACCAATATTTCCGGTCGCGTCGGCCAGAATCGCGATGTGCTCGTATTTGTACACGGGTTCAACACCGGCCCCGAAGAGGCGCGCAACCGCTTGGCTCAGGTAATGACAGACGGCCATTTCGGCGGAGTCGGCGTAGTCTTCACTTGGCCGAGCAAAGGCGCTTTGCTTGCCTATGAAGCCGATAAGGAACACGCAACTGCCTCCCGCGATGCGCTGGAGCAAACCCTCGGCGATATCGCCGCCACGCCCGGCGTCGGCAGGGTGCATGTGCTCGCTCATTCCATGGGAACCTGGCTCGCCATGGAAGCTTTACGCCAACACGCAATAGCCGGACACATGGGGCTTGACGGACATTTAGGCGAGGTAATGTTGGCAGCGCCCGATATTGATATTGATGTGTTCCGTCAGCAGATGGCGCGCGTTGGAAAGTCTGCCAAAGTCAGCGTGTTCGCCAGCGCCGGAGATCGTGCACTCGGCATTTCCAGCAAAATCGCCGGTGATAGGCTGCGCCTAGGTGCTTTGGACATCAAGGATGAGGCCACGCGGTCGGAAATCGAGAAGCTCGGCGTGCAGATCTACGATATTACCGCCGATGCTACCGGCTTCATGCACCACGACACTTTCGCGGAAGCCCCGACAGTCGTGGCTGTTATTGGCCAGAAAATCGGCAGCACGACAGACGTTCAGCAGCAGGCAACGCTCGATTATGCCCCGCCTGTGCCGGTGGATACGGTGAACCGCGACAGATAAGGCGATCCAATTCACGCCTTCTTCAAAAATTCGACCCGTAATACCAGCCCCTTGACCTTGTCGATATTGCACTCGATCAGGTCTTCATCATCGGTAAGGTGAATGTTGCGCACCATCGTGCCGCGCTTCACTACAACAGAACTGCCCTTGACCTTCAAATCCTTGATCACAGTGCAACTGTCGCCGTCTTTCAAAATTGTACCGTTCGAGTCGCGCACGTCCATTGACTTATCCCCTTTATGAACGGGTTAGGCGATGGCGGCCAAAAGGGCAAGAGGAGCGCCAAACCGATATCTGCGCCGCCTATCACCCAACTTTGCGCTGTGCGAAACCCAAGCGCACATTTAAATCTTCCAGCAGCCTGATCGCCGCTGCATTAACATCCGTGCCAGGCGGAAAAATCGCCGATGCTCCCGCCAAAATCAGCGCGTCAAAGTCTCCGCTCGGAATAACGCCGCCGACAACGATCATGATGTCCGGGCGCCCGAGCCGTGTCAGTTCGGCCTTCACCTGCGGCACCAGTGACAGATGCCCCGCAGCCAGGGAGGATATCCCCATGATATGCACGTTTTCACTCACGGCCTGTGCGGCTGCTTCTTCCGGCGTTGCAAAAAGCGCACCGATTTTCACATCGAATCCTATATCTGCGAAAGCCGAGGCGATCACCTTCTGGCCGCGATCATGTCCATCTTGGCCGAGTTTTGCCACCAGAATGGAAGGCACCCGGCCTTCATTGGCAGCAAAATCA
Organism: Methylovirgula sp.; assembly: GCA_025356505.1. GTDB lineage: Bacteria > Pseudomonadota > Alphaproteobacteria > Rhizobiales > Beijerinckiaceae > JANXSV01. The sequence goes on along the minus strand of JANXSV010000164.1, from coordinate 1,416 downwards.
CGGATCATAAGCTTTACGGGTTCCAGACGGCCCTTGCCACTACTGCGCTCATAAACTCCGGAAATCACGCTGGTTTTTGCGACATGACGGCTGAACACGCGTTCAAGCGCCAGCGAAATCTCGCCAACGGTCGCCTTGGCGCGTGCCGCCGCAATCGAAAGCGCCAGCAGATTGCCCTGGCCGCGCGCGCCGTGTTCAAGCGCTGCCAAAGCCGTATCGACGTCCGGCTGCGACCTCTCCGCCCGCAAATGGCGTAATTTTTCGATTTGCGCGCTGCGGACAACCTCGTTATCCACCTGCCGCGTGGTGAGCGGTGGCTCGTTTTCCAGCCGAAACAGGTTCACGCCGATCACAGCCTGTGCGCCACTATCGATGCGGGCCTGAGTCCGGGCTGCTGCTTCTTCGATGCGCAACTTTGGAATGCCTGCTTCGATGGCCTTTGCCATGCCGCCAAGCTTTTCAACTTCCTCAATATGGGCCCATGCCCGCTCGGCTAGGTCTTGCGTCAGCCGCTCCACGTAGTAGGAGCCGCCCCACGGGTCGATGATGCGGTTTGTTCCGGCTTCTTCGGCGAGAAAAATCTGAGTATTGCGGGCAATGCGGGCGCTAAAGTCGGTGGGTAGGGCGATAGCCTCATCTAATGCGTTGGTGTGCAAACTTTGGGTATGCCCTTGCGTGGCGGCCATAGCCTCAATTTGGGTGCGTACGATATTGTTGTAAACATCTTGCGCAGTCAGTGACCAGCCGGAGGTCTGGCAATGGGTGCGCAACGGCAGGCTCTTGTCTGAGGTTGGATTGAATTGCTTCACCAGCCTTGCCCAGAGAAGCCGCCCAGCGCGCAATTTTGCCACTTCCATGAAAAAATTCATGCCAATGGCCCAGAAGAACGACAGCCTCGGCGCGAATTGGTCGACGCTCAGGCCCGCTGCCAATCCGGCCCTGATATAGTCAACGCCGTCTGCCAGCGTGTAGGCGAGCTCCAGATCCTGCGTCGCGCCAGCCTCCTGCATGTGGTAACCAGAAATCGAAATCGAATTAAATTTAGGCATATGCTGCGAAGTATATTCAAAAATATCGCCGACAATGCGCATTGAAGGCGCAGGCGGGTAGATATAGGTGTTGCGCACCATAAACTCTTTCAGAATATCGTTCTGAATTGTTCCGGTAAGCTGGGCCTGCGCAACGCCTTGCTCTTCCGCGGCAATGATATACAGCGCCAAAATCGGCAGCACCGCGCCGTTCATCGTCATGGATACGCTCATCTGATCGAGCGGAATTCCCTCAAACAGCGTCCGCATGTCATAAATCGAGTCGATCGCCACACCTGCCATGCCGACATCACTGGCAACGCGCGGGTGATCTGAGTCATAGCCGCGATGGGTTGCCAGATCGAAAGCAATCGACAGGCCTTTTTGT
>JANXSV010000144.1 GCA_025356505.1 Methylovirgula sp. | reverse complement strand
GCAGCGGGCTGGTGTTCATCAACTACTACCAGCCCAGCGTCACGCCCGAGTATCGGGCCGCGATCCTGACGGCCGAGAATTTCCTGCAGAGCCACTTCACCAATTCGGTGACCGTGGGGATGGGCTTCGACCTGCAGCCGCTGGGAGCGAGTTTCAGCGCGCAGAACAAGCCCGCCAACCCGCCGCCGATAATCAAAATTGGCGCGTGGCCTTTCGCAGACGTCGGGCTCACCGCAGGTCAACCATGCGCTGCACTGAGCGGCGCGCGCGCTCTGCCAGGCCAGGCTCAATCGTCACCTCTTCGGTGAGATTGACCAGTGAGTTCAAAATGGCGGGCAGGGTAATGCGGCGCATGTGCGGGCAGAAATTGCACGGCCGGATAAATTCGACATCCGGTGTTTCGGCGGAAACATTGTCCGACATGGAACATTCCGTCACCATCAGAACCTGCTTAGGGCGCTTGGTCTTGACGTAGTTGATCATCCCGGCTGTCGAGCCGGAGAAATCACATTCGGCGATGACTTCAGGCGGGCATTCCGGATGGCCGATGATTTCGAGCCCGGGATGGGCCTCGCGATACTCACGGATCTCCGCCGCGGTGAAGCGCTCATGCACCTCGCAAGCACCGTGCCACGGAATAATCCGGACTTTGGTCTGCATGGCGACGTTGGCGGCAAGATATCTGTCCGGCAGAAAGATCACCTCCGGCGCGCCCAGACTTTCGACGACAGAAACCGCGTTTGACGAGGTGCAGCAGATGTCCACTTCGGCCTTCACATCAGCGGACGTGTTGACATAAGCCACCACGGGCACGCCCGGGCGCCTTGCCCGCAGCGCCCGCACATCGGCACCCGTGATGGATTCCGCCAAAGAACACCCGGCGCGCGAGTCTGGAATGAGAACCATCTTATGCGGGCTGAGCAATTTCGACGTCTCCGCCATGAAATGCACCCCCCCTTGGACAATCATGTCCGCATCCACCAGCGCCGCCTGCTTGGCTAGATAGAGGCTGTCTCCCACAACATCAGCAACGCCGTGGTAAATTTCAGGCGTCTGATAATTATGCGCCAGTATCACGGCGTTGCGCTGCTTTTTGAGTTCGTTAATGGCGCGCACATAGGGTGCATGTATTGCCCATTCTATTTCGGGCATGACGCGCCGCACTTTTTCGTAAAGCGGCGCAGTCTCGCGCGCCACGGCGGGCGTGTAGGCAAGATCTGGCATGGGCAGCTTCTTCAGCTGTGATGAAGACAAATGAACCATGCGCGTTTCCCTAGACGTTATTTTTGGCAACCGGCTCAACCGGTGCATCGCCTAGATAGACGTTTCAGGGGCGTTTAACCAGAGCGGCGCGGTGCGATATTATGAACCGCGCATCAGTGCCTCATCAACCGGGCAGGAAGTAATTGCAGACGCCCAGCGGATTGATCGAGCCTTCCACCAGCGAGCATCCGTGCGGCGCCTCGAAGTGCACACAATCGTGGCAATGGCTGGCGCTTCTCGAACGCTCGTGATACCCGGCGGTGGATTTTTCGGCCTTGGGCAAACCAAGTTTGGCGCAACCGGCCACAAAAAGCGCTCCCAAAGTGCCGAATAGACCGACTTTCATAAAGCGCCTCTTAGAAGGCGCAATCACCTCCGGAGCCGGAGTCGCAGCGCTTGAGATTTTGGAACGTGAAAGATCTGCGTGAGAAAGTTCCGGTTTTGAAGTTTCTGGGTGAAATGTCATGACGAAGTGTCCCATGGCAAAATGACCATAGACCTCAAAACCCTGACAGGTGCATTTGGTTCCTTGTACCGGTATCTGACTGTCTTTAAAGCGCGACATGTGGCGATAAATCCGGCGCGATCATCTCGACAAAAGCGGCAAAGTTGTCATGTAGATAATGCATGTCATGCTAGATTATGCAGAAAGCTGCTAAACGGCAATTAGATACCGCAGCTTCATCGGGATGTGATGCGGATGAGCCTGAAACGCCTAGATACGCTGTTGCGCTTAGCGACGCTTTTCACCGCCATGCTATTGAGCGGCGGATGGACTGCCGCTGCGAAGCCCGCTACGCAAGCGCAGGATCCCGCTATGACATTCACACTGGTGCGCGATTCACGCGCGGCTTGCGTGTCCGCCTGTGCCCAGTGGATTTCGGCGCAGGGGCGCATCGATGTGGGTGCTGCCGCGCG
>JANXSV010000110.1 GCA_025356505.1 Methylovirgula sp. | reverse complement strand
GAGATGCTGATCACGCGGCCAAATTTGCGGGCGCGCATGCCCTCCCACACCGGACGGGTCATATTGAAGAGCGAGTTCAGATTGGTATTGATGACGCCATACCACTGTTCAGCGGTCATCTTGTGAAACATCGCGTCTTTGGTGATACCCGCATTGTTGACCAACACGTCTACTGGTCCGATATCTTTTTCGATCTGGGCAAGACCTGCGGTGCAAGCGTCGAAATTGCCAACGTCCCACTTATAGACGTGGACGCCGGTTTCCTGGTGGAAGGCGGCCGCCGCTGCGTCATTGCCATGATAGGTGGCCGCGACATGATATCCGGCGTGTTTTAGTGCTTTGGATATGGCCGCGCCAATTCCCCGGGTGCCACCCGTTACTACAGCAACTTTACTCATGTTTCTCTCCCGTTGGGCGGGCGCTTGTCTTATGAAGCGCTCCGCATTTTTAAATCCGGTATCTACCGCTCCACAGTGAGCGCGATTCCCATGCCGCCGCCGATGCAGAGTGTGGCGAGGCCTTTTTTGGCGTCGCGTCGTGCCATTTCATGCAGCAATGTCACCAAGACGCGCGCGCCTGAAGCGCCTACCGGATGACCGATGGCGATAGCCCCGCCGTTGACATTGACGATGGCGGGATCCCAGCCCATGTCTTTGTTGACGGCAAGCGCCTGAGCGGCAAAGGCCTCGTTGGCTTCGACCAGATCAAGATCTTTGACCTTCCATCCGGCCTTTTCGAGGGCACGGCGCGAGGACGGGATGGGGCCAGAGCCCATAAGAGCAGGGTCTACGCCAGCGGTTGCCCACGAGGCGACGCGCGCCAGCGGTGTTAGTCCGCGCTTTTTGGCCTCGGCTTCAGTCATAAGTACGAGCGCAGCTCCGCCGTCATTAATGCCGGAGGCATTACCCGCCGTTACCGACCCGTCTTTGCTAAAGGCCGGCTTCAATTTGGCCAGAGCTTCATAGGTGACGCCGTGACGGATAAATTCGTCAGCATCGACGATGATGTCACCCTTGCGGGTAGAAACCGTAAACGGAATGATCTCGTCTTTGAACTTACCGGCTTTTTGCGCCGCTTCAGCTTTGTTTTGTGATGCGGTGGCAAACCGATCTTGGTCCTCGCGGCTGATCTGCCATTTTGCGGCAACATTTTCGGCAGTGTTGCCCATGTGATAGCCGTGGAATGCATCGGTGAGGCCGTCGCGCAGCATGGTATCGACAAACTTCAGGTCACCCATTTTGGTGCCATTGCGCAGATGGGCGCTGTGTTGCGACATAGACATGGACTCAAATCCGCCAGCGACAATGATATTGGCATCGCCGTTGGCAATTTGCTGCATGCCTAAAGCAACAGCACGAAGTCCGGAACCGCAGAGCTGATTGATGCCAAAAGCAGTCTTTTCCTGAGGGATACCCGCCTTCATGGCCGCCTGGCGGGCAGGGTTCTGGCCCTGACCGGCGGAAAGAATCTGGCCCAAAATGGCTTCATCAACCTCCGCCGCTTCAACCTTTGCGCGCGTCAGTGCCGCGACAATTGCCGCCGCGCCGAGATCATGGGCAGGCGTGTTGGCGAAGCCGCCGTTGAATGCACCGACGGCGGTGCGCGCTGCCCCGACAATAACAATATCTTTGGCTGACATGACAATCTCCTGAGGTTTGCCCCCGTTGCTGCAGATTTATCCCACACTTCGAGCATCTGCATAGCTGATATTTATAAGTTGAGTTTGGCTTTAGGAACGGGTGAGGTCAAGCACCGTTAGTGCCGACTTTAGCCTAAAGATCAGGAAGGTCTTTAAGGGTGGCCGATATGGTCTGCCAGCATGTAATCACACTATGCGAGCGCGACAGTGCGCTGCAAAATTTATCTCCCATTTTTACGAATTCTGTAGCATGTTAGGTAACTTCAGCGAAAGAAACACCATGTCGATCGAAAAACAACCCGTTACCATCAAAAAATATGCAAATAGACGGCTTTATAATACCGGAACCAGTGCCTACGTTACATTGGAAGATTTGGCCGTGATGGTGAAAAACGGTGATGATTTTTTGGTTTATGACGCCAAGTCGAACGAAGATATCACGCGCTCAGTATTGACGCAGATCATTTTCGAGCAGGAAGCAAAAGACGGGCAAAGCCTGCTGCCGGTGACCTTTTTACGGCAACTGATCCGATTCTATGGGGATTCGATGCAGATGCTGGTGCCGAGCTATTTAGAGTTCTCCATGGACAGGCTCACCAGCGAACAGCAAAAGTTTCGCGAGCAGATGTCGAAAAGCTTCATTGTGCCGGCGTTCGGCGTGCCGGGATTGCCAGTGCCCGGGCTTGGCAATGAGGGCTTCAAATCAATGGACGATATGGCCCGTCGCAACCTGACCATGTTTAGTCAAGCGTTGAATATGTTCAATCCTTTTAGCGCGATAGCCAAGGCAGGCGAAGCGGCGACGCAAAGTGTGAAGCCTCAAGCGCAATCCGCCGACGAACTGGCTCAACTCAAGACCCAAATGGCGGAAATGCAGAAAATGTTGGAAAAGCTGGGCAAGTAATCAGCTTTAAGAGCTTAAGGCGCGTGTTTCAGGCTGTTTTAGCGTAATCCCGTTGCTGCGCTGGTAGCTCGGAAACCAGCTCTGCGCGTCCGAAATAATGGCCCTGCAAATAAGTTACGCCCCACTCTGAGAGGATGCGGGCGGTTTCTTCGTCTTCGACCCACTCGGCAACAATCGGCACGCCGATATGTTTGGCCAAATCGACGAGCGCGCGCACAAATATTCTGTCGTCAGCCGAGCGTGCGAGGTTTTGGATAAAGGCACCGTCGATTTTAATGACGTCAAAGTTCAACCGGCGCAGTCCGCGGAAAGACGTATGGCCCGAGCCAAAGTCGTCCATGGCAACGCTTACGCCCACAGCTTTCATCTCTTCAATGACGCGGTTTGTGGTGTCCATATTGTCGACCGCGAATGTCTCGGTAATTTCGACAATCAGGCGCTTGGCGTCCTGAGGGTTGTGCGCTAGGGCCAATTTCAAGCGCAGCGGCCATTCCGGATCGTGGGCGGTGGTGGCTGACACATTGAACGCAACATGGATGTTCGGCTGCTGCCGGATGACTTTGACAACCAGCTCCAAGGTACGCTGATCCAGCAACTGAATCAAACCAACGCGCTCGGCTGTTGGCAGGAACGTATCGGGCTGAACAACGGTGCCGTCTGGCCGACGCATGCGGATGAGGGCTTCATAAAAGGCAATATTGCCGCTTGCGGCTTCGATAATGGGTTGCAGCGCAAGTTCTAAGCGGTTTTCATGCAGAGCCTGGGTGATTTCACGGGTGATATCCCCGGCGTTCGAGCGGGCTTCCTGACGCACGAGGCTTTCGGTGTAAGTTACAAAGCGTTCGGACGCATGGGTCTTGGCCATTTCCAGCGCTTCTTCGGCGTGCTGTAACAGGACTTGCTGTGTTCGGCCATTGCGCGGAGCAATGCAGCCACCAAAGCGCAGTGAGCCGAACAACGGCCCGACCGACGTTTCGACAGGCTTTTTCGATATTGTCGTGAGAAAACGGCGCACTGCCACGGATAATTGATCGGGGTCGCAGGATTCGAGCACAAAGGCGAACTTGTTGCCGGAGTACCTTGCTAGGACGTCCGTCCCGCGCATTTGGCCGCGGAGCGATTTGGCAAGTCCCGAAATCACTTCATCTGCCACATCGTAGCCATAGGCGCGGTTGATTTGGCCCAAGTTGTCGATTGATGCCAGCAAAACCGCAACGGCTTTTTGCTCCTTGCGGGCTGATTCAAGCGACGTGCTCAAGTGGCGGGATAGTTCATCGCGGGTGATGGCGCCGGTGAGGCGATCTGTGCGTGATTGCAGCGAGCGCTGCATATCAGAATCATAGTGCTCATTGGCGCGACGTACGACACCATGGGCATAGGCAGGCTCGCCACGGCTGCCGACAAACCAGCGTCCGGTATCCTCGATCCAGACCAAACTATTGTCCGGCATTTTGAGGCTGTAATGCACCTGAAACGGCACGCCAGCACCAGAGTCGACGCCTTCAGCATCTTTGACTGCAGAAAAGCGGGAGCTTGGGCTGTCCGGAGACAAAAGTTCGGCGTAGCCCGCTCCGGTGGCAAGTATATCCTGCCCGGCGAATGCTAAAACTTCACTGACATTGGGGCCCCAGCTCAGAAAGTCTGTGGCTATGTCCCACGTGTATACAACCTCGCCAATCGAAGTGAGGATTTGCCGCGGATCGATGAATTCCGCAGGCGTGTGTAGTGAATTTTGTGAAAACCCAGCCGCAGTG
>JANXSV010000062.1 GCA_025356505.1 Methylovirgula sp. | reverse complement strand
ATATCAAGAACGGTGCCTCGAATACCAATAGTCGCAACGGGCGTATTGATTTTGAAGGCGCGCGGATCGCTCTGACCCGTTGCAAAGCGAAACCCGCCTTTTGCCGTATTCAAAATGACTGCGGCCGCGCTGGTGTCGCTGTTATAAACAAATTTATCAAGCGTAACCGTTGAACTCGGCCCAATCGCAAGATGGGTTCGATCGAGGAACATCAGCATCGCAAGCGCATCACTTTCGGTGCGGACTTTCTCACTGCCAAAAACCTCGGTCCCAACGTCAATATCGCTCCATTTACCGGTGACTGAACCGGTAACATGCTGTTCAACAGTGATCGCGTCACCAATCGACGCAGCTTCGGCAGCGCAGACCGCGAAATTCGCTAAGCACTGCGCGCACAAAACCCAGATTATCGATAGTAATGATGTGAGGTAGGAGGTTTTGAGCATGAACAGCCTATTCTTCTGCAGGAAATTGCGCTGGGCTACACGACAAGCTTATGAATATATTGATCATTTGAAAAGTGCTTTAGCGAACACAACCGTTGCATCAGCCGAGATACGATGCCTCAAAGGCCGAAAGTGACCAGATCAATGTTCGGGCATATCACAAACTCGCTGCGAAATGGTTGGCCAGCACTGCTGGCTCTAAGTATTGCAGCTGTGACGTGCCTTCATCCTCCTGAAATTCTTGAGCGGCTTCAGTCATTGGTCTTTGACAGTTATCAAAGGCATAGTCCCCGTCCGTATAACGACGAGCTTCCCGTCCGCGTTGTAGCAATCGATGATGCGTCGCTGCGCGAATTTGGCCAGTGGCCTTGGCCTCGTGACCGAGTAGCCCGAATGATCGATCTGCTGCAATCGAGCGGGGCGAGGGCTATCGGCCTAGATATCGTTTTCGCGGAGCCCGATCGTAATTCGCCAGATCAGATTATAGCTGGATTGCCTCTTGAGACGCGAACCGCTGTGCAAAATGCCTTTGGCAACACGCTGATCTCAAACGATACCATTTTTGCAAAAAGCCTTGCCAAGAGCAGATCCGTATTAGCCCAAGTGCTTACCGCCGACCCTACTAACGCTCAGAACAAATCAAAAGCCAGCTTCGCATTTGTAGGCGACAACCCGGCTGCCTTTGCACCGTATTATTCGGGAGCAATCACACCTCTAGGTCCATTGTTGGAGGGCGCTTCAGGTGTCGGCGCAGTGAATATCACCCCGGAAAACGACACGATTGTTCGACGCATACCGCTGGTATTTTCAAGCGCGCTTGGTCTAATCCCTTCGCTTGATCTCGAACTTCTGCGCGTGGCTCAGGGGGCGGATACAATAGTTGTAAAATCATCAAACGCCTCCGGAGCGCAAGCCTTCGGCCAGAGAACGGGTCTTGCTGCAATTAAAACCGGCGAAATTGTTGTTCAGACAGACGGCTCAGGAGCGGTTCGACCCCGGTTTTCAAATGACCCAACAGTCCGTCACATTTCGGCGGCTGCAATTTTACACCAAGACGTAGCTCTTCAGTCTGTTCGCGATAAAATCGTGCTCATTGGCACAACCGCAGCCGGGCTCAATGATACCCACGCAACGCCACTATCCGGCGCAGTGGCTGGTGTTGATATTCACGCAGATCTACTCGAGAGCATTTTCTCGGGAACTTCGCTCGACAGGCCCGATTTTTCGCCTGCGCTTGAGGCATCCATTGCAATCGTTCTCTGCGCTCTGGCGGGGGTAATGGCTCTGTGGCTGAGCCCGCTTTGGGGCGCATTTTCGGCGCTTGCACTGGCTGCAACGACCTTTGCCGGCAGTTTTTGGGTCTATCAAAACTTTGACAGTCTGATCGATGCCCTACTGCCTTCAAGCTTTGCCCTTATTGCATTTGGGGGAACCGCATTAAAAAAATATTGGCAGGTTGAGCGACAACGACGTTGGGTTTCCGCGGCATTTTCGCGATATGTGGCGCCCGATCTGGTCAAAAGGCTAGCCGCAAACCCCGAAAATTTGAGATTGGGCGGCGAAACCCGCGAACTCACAATAATGTTTTGCGACGTTAGAGATTTTACAACGCGGGCAGAAACCATGAGCGCAGAAGCGGTCGTGCGCTTTCTCAACCGCCTTCACACGCCATTTTCACGCGTTATTTTGGACTCCGGGGGCACGATCGACAAGTTCCTTGGAGATGGACTTATGGCGTTTTGGAACGCACCCCTCTCAGTACCGGACCATGCGAAATGTGCTGCACAAGCCGCTTTGGAAATGGTGAAAATTTGCCGGAACATGGATGCGGAACTTTCAAAAGAAGCTGATGCCGCAGGCCAACCATACCTTCCTCTCCATGTCGGCATCGGGCTCAACACAGGCACAGTTTTCGTAGGAAACATGGGATCCGACCAGCGCTTTGACTATTCAATTATTGGCGACGCCGTGAATATTGCTGCGCGCTTAGAAGCGGTGACTAAAACCATGCATACTCCGATATTGCTGGCGCGCTCTACCGCTGACCTGTGCCATGATATGGACGTGCGCCGCGTCGGCGGTCTCACCTTAAAAGGCCGAAGCGACGAAACTGACGTATACGCGCTTTTTGAACGCTTTTAAGTCTTGTGCGCTTTTTTCTTGCCAAGCGCCTGCCCGCACGCGAAAAGCCCATATGCTTCACATAAATGACCTCACCTATCGGCTTGGGCCGCGCCTGTTGTTTGACCATGCAAGTGCGGCGCTGCCTGGCAGTGCGCACGTTGGCTTTGTCGGTCGCAACGGCACCGGAAAAACAACTCTCTTCCGCATGATTTCCGGCGAACTTGCGCCGGAATCTGGAGACCTTGGCTTTCCTAAACAGGCAAAGCTGGGACGTGTTGAACAGGAGGCTCCCGGTGGCCCGGGAACATTGGTAGATTTTGTTCTTGAGGCCGACAAAGAACGCGCAGCCTTATTAGCTGAGGCGGAGATAGCCACAAACCCGAACCGGATTGCAGAAATTCAAATCCGGCTTGTTGATATTGACGCCCATGCCGCTCCATCCCGCGCAGCCTCGATATTGGCCGGCCTCGGATTTGACCACGATGCGCAACATCGGTCGCTGTCAGAATTTTCCGGTGGCTGGCGTATGCGTGTCGCCCTCGCCGCAGTTCTTTTCGCTGCGCCAGACTTGTTGCTGCTGGACGAGCCAACCAACTATCTGGATCTGGAAGGTACGCTTTGGCTTATCGACTATCTCAAGAAATACCCTGCGACGATTGTCGTCATTAGCCACGACAGAGACCTCCTCGATGCCGTTTCTGACCATATTCTTCACCTTGACCAAGGCAAGCTGACGCTTTGGAAAGGAAACTACACAAGTTTTGAAAAACAACGCCGTGAGCAACAGGCAATCACCCTCAAACACATGAAAAAGCAGGAAGAACAGCGCAAGCACTTGCAGGCGTTTGTCGATCGCTTTCGTGCCTCAGCGACCAAGGCTGCTCAGGCGCAAAGCCGGATAAAAATGTTGGCGCGACTGGAACCCATCACGGCCATGGTAGATGGCAATGTCCTGCCATTTAACTTTCCCTCACCGCAAAAGCAGATGTCGCCGCCCATCATCGCTATGGACCGCGCTTCGGTTGGTTATGGCGATACGCCGGTGCTCACACGGCTCGACCTCTCCATTGCCAATGATGATCGGATTGGACTGCTGGGCTCAAACGGCAATGGCAAATCGACATTCGCCAAACTTGTCGCCGGGCGTTTGGAGGCTATGGCGGGCGAAGTTAAACGCTCATCTAAACTTGAAGTCGGTTTTTTTGCACAACATCAAGTGGACGATCTTGACGCGAAAGGTACACCCTACTCCCACGTGGCAGCCCTCATGCCTGAGCAAACCGAGGCTAAAAAGCGCGCCCGCGCTGCTCAAATGGGCTTTACAGCGCAAAAAGCTGACACACCGGTTGAGCAACTATCAGGTGGAGAAAAAGCACGTCTGCTCATGGGCATCGCAACATTTCACGCCCCTCACCTCTTAATCATGGACGAACCAACCAACCATCTCGATATTGATAGCCGGGCGGCGCTCATAGAAGCCATAAATGAATATCAAGGCGCAATCATTCTGGTTTCCCATGACCGGCACCTGTTGGAAGCCACCGCCGACCGACTTTGGGTGGTGGATGGTGGCCGTGTCCAGCCGTTTGACGGGGATATGGACGACTATACTCAACTTGTCTTATCGAAAGCCGGCGTGTCCGATAGGCAGAAAAAGTCAAAGGCAGCCGCAACGCAAGATGTTGAACTGTTAGATGCTGGAAAAGCAGCCCCGAAAAAACGAATAGACATCGGTCCTCTGCGTAAAAAAGTATGGGCAATCGAAGATAAAATTGCGAAATACGAAGATTTTGTCAAAAAGATCGATGCTTTTCTTGGCCAGTCGGACGTTTACACAAAAGAGCCAGTCAAGGCGGGACAGTTGGCCAAACAGCGCAATGATTTGTCGCGTTTGTTAAATCAAGCTGAAGCAGAATGGTTGGAGCTAAATTCTCAAATGGAAGAAGCAATCAGTTGATTTCTTCCGTTAAGATTTGAAATAAAAACGCGGCCAAATTAATGAGCCGCGTTTCAAGAGTTTAAGTGTGACTGAATTACTTCGCTGGCGGGGTTGGCGCGGGAGCGGCTGCTCCGCCCTTTTCTAATTCTTCGCGCTTCTTCTTTGCAGCATCTTCAAGGTTCTTCTGAAGTTGCTCTTGCTGCTGCTGAAGTACCTTTGGATCAATCGCGGCACCATCAAATGCCTTGCCAAACCCTTCGAGCGGCA
>JANXSV010000048.1 GCA_025356505.1 Methylovirgula sp. | reverse complement strand
ATCATCAATGCGCGGACACACATAAAAGCTCTGTCCGCCGCGATAGCGCTCACGCAACAGCGCCTCGCGCACAATCAACGGATCAAACGGCGTGACAAAACTGCGCACGGCCAATCGATCCACCGGCGGCGTGGCGATGATGGAAAGTTCGCGCACACCCGACAGCGCCAGTTGCAATGTGCGCGGAATTGGCGTCGCAGATAGCGTCAAGACATGAACTTCGTTGCGCAGGTCCTTGAGGCGCTCCTTATGGCCGACGCCGAAGTGCTGCTCTTCATCGACGATAACGAGGCCAAGGTCCTTAAACGCGATGGATTTACCAAGGAGCGCGTGAGTCCCGACGACAATATCCATGGTGCCATCGGCAATACCGGCCTTTGTGGATTTCAACTCCGCCGCCGAAACCATGCGGGAGGCTTGGCCAACCTTGATAGGCAGGCTGGAAAAGCGCTCGGTGAAATTGCGGTAGTGTTGGCGGGCAAGCAGAGTTGTCGGGACGATGACTGCAACCTGTTTGCCGTTGATGGCGGCGTTAAAGGCTGCGCGCAACGCAACTTCGGTTTTGCCAAAGCCAACATCACCGCAAATCAGGCGATCCATGGGCTTGCCTGCGGCCATATCGTCCAGCGCGGCGTCGATTGCCGCTTGCTGATCTTCGGTTTCATCATAGGCGAATCTGGCGCAGAATTCGTCATATGCGCCTTCGGGCGGGATAAGGCGCGGGGCTTGTTTGAGCATGCGTTCCGCCGCGATCTTGATAAGCCCGTGCGCGATTTCGCGGATGCGCTTTTTCATGCGCGCTTTACGGGTTTGCCATCCGGTTGAGCCGAGCCTGTCAAGCTGCGCCTCAGCGTCTTCATTGCCGAAGCGCGATAGAAGTTCGAGGTTTTCGACCGGCAAAAACAGTTTGTCGCCGCCGGCATAATGAATTTCCAGGCAGTCATGCGGCTGACCGTTGGCCTCGATGCTTTTCAGGCCCACAAAACGACCGATGCCGTGATCGACATGCACAACGAGATCACCAGCGGTGAGCGATTGCGCTTCCTTGAGAAAATTGGCGCCGCGCTTCTGCTTTTTGCGCTGACGCACGAGCCGGTCGCCTAGAATGTCCTGCTCGCCGATGAGCGCCATATCCGGGGTTTCGAAACCCTGCTCGACACCTAATACGGCGAGGCATACTTCATTTTTGGGATAGGCAAGCGCGTGCTCCAGCGCCGAAACAGAATTGATCTTTTTGAGGCCGTGATCTGCCAATACGGCGGCAAGCCGCTCGCGCGAACCATCGGACCAGGCAGCAACGATCACCCGCTTTGCTGCGGCCTGTAATGTTTTGATATGCCCGATGACCGCCTCAAAAACATTGGTATCAGGCGTGTTGCGCTCGGGCGCAAAATTGCGGCCAAGTACAGTGCCGCCGTCGATATAGTGCCCCGCAGCCTGGGTCAGCGCCATGTTTTGCGCCGCAGAGAGATGCGCCGTATCAAGTTCAGGACGCGCGAAGGGCAAAACCCGCACTACCGGGCTCAGCTGAAGGCGGTCGGTGAGCTCCGCAGGCGTAAGGTATAAACGGTTTGCCGGGAGTGGCTTGTAACTCGCGTGCTGCGGATCGGCATCGAAGAGCTGCTGCCGGTTATCGAAATGGTCTTTAATGGTGGTAAAACGGTTTGCGGCAACATCTTCGGCCGTGTAATCGAGCACTACAGGCGCAGCGCCGACATAATCCAGCAGAGAATCCATGCCGTCATAAAAGAGCGGCAGCCAATGCTCAATTCCAGGATGCCGCCTGCCTTCGGACACCGCTTCATAAAGCGCATCGCCGCGGGTATTGGCCCCGAACATGGTGACATAGGCTTGGCGAAAGCGCCGCATCGATTCTGTGTTGAGCTGCACCTCGCTCATGGGCACCAGATCGAGGCTGTTGACCTGCCCGGCAGAGCGCTGGGTTTCAATATCAAAAGTGCGGATTGTTTCGAGCACATCACCAAACAAATCCAGCCGAACCGGCATGGGCAGACTCGGCGAATACAGATCGAGAATACCGCCGCGCATGGCATATTCGCCCGGCTCGTTCACCGTAGAGGCGCGCTGGAAGCCGTTGATTTCCAGCCAGCGGATGAGCGCGTCCAGATCGAGCGCATTTCCCGCAGCCGCGGAAAAAGTCTCGCGCTCCACCCACCGGCGCGGCGGCACGCGCTGAAGCAATGCATTCACCGTGGTGGAAAGAATGCGCGGTTTGCCTTGCGCCGAGCGCGACCGCGCCAAGCGCGACAATACGATCATGCGCGCCGAAGCAATGGCGGCATTGGGCGAAACTCTGTCATAGGGCTGACAGTCCCACGAGGGAAAATTAAGAACCTCGATTTGCGGATTGGCGAAGCGGACGCTCTCCGAAAAGGCCGTGGCGCGCTGCCCGTCCCGCGCCACATGCACCAATACAACTGCACGGTCCTCGGCTTTGGCAGCGAGGCGTTTGGTCAGGTCTGCAGCAAAAAAACCATCAAAACCATCAGGCGCATTGGTTAAATTCAGACTTTCGCCCGAACTCAGGATTTGCGCGGCGCGCATGGAAGCTGACATATTTTAATGAGCCTATGAGTTGACGGGCTTGAGATGCGTGTGAAAGGCGCAAATTTGCCGGTACACAGGGGTATCGCGTTCGGCGGGCACAGGGATTTCATGGGTCAGCCACATGAACAGGTCGCGGTCGAGTTCTTCCATCAGGATTTCAAGATCGTCCAGATCCGCAACACTGAGCTGCGCACCTTTGGCATCAAAAAATCGCCCGAGCAGGATATCCATCTCGCGCATGCCGCGGTGCCAGGCGCGATATTGAATTTTGCGGCGGCGGGCCAAATCATCTTGCATTCATGTTTCTCTTTTCGTGAGGCTATATAGCGCGCCGGTCGGGAGAAGTCAGGTGCGAAATCACTGGAACAAAAGCAATACATCTTGCTTTTTTGACCGGGTGTCTTAAAAAAAATCATGCGCCCCGCCCTGCTCAACCCGCTCTTTGCCGAAGTCAAAACCATTCCGGGCGTGGGGCCGAAACTTGCGCCGCTGTTTGATAGGCTGCTGACGGGCGAAGATAAGCCGGCGCGCATCGTCGATCTGTTGTTCCATCTGCCCTATGCCACCATCGACAGGCGCTCCAGACCAAAATTGCGTGATGCGCTCCCGGACCAGATCATCACCGTCGAAATCGAGGCGACAGAGCATAGGCCGCCGCCGCGCGCCGGACGGGGCCCGTACCGTGTGCATGTCGAGGACGACACCGGCGATCTGCTGCTGATTTTTTTCAATAATAATCCCGCCTGGATTGAACGCGCTCTGCCGATTGGCAAAAAGCGCTGGGTCTCCGGCAAGCTGGAACTTTGGGACGGGCATTTGCAGATGGTGCATCCCGATCGCATTTTGGATGAGGAGGCGTTTCGCAAGCTACCGCTGGTGGAGCCGGTCTACGGCCTGACCGAGGGGCTGTTTCCGCGTATTCTGGCCCGCAGCGCTGAATTGGCAGTTTCCAGAGCGCCGAAGCTGCCGGAGTGGCTCGACCCGGAATTGCAACGGCAGCGGCAATGGCCGGATTTTACCGGCGCTTTGAAGCATATTCACCAGCCGGAAACGCCCGCGGATATTGATCCGGCCTCGCCCGCTTATGCGCGCCTTGCCTATGATGAGTTGCTCGC
>JANXSV010000042.1 GCA_025356505.1 Methylovirgula sp. | reverse complement strand
AAAAGGCAAAGCCCATGTGGACAGGCGTTCTTCCAGCAGTCACCACCAAATTCACGCCAGACGGCGCGCTCGATCACGCCGAAATGGAGCGGTGTTTCCAATTGCAGATGGATGCAGGCTGCGATGGCCTTATCGTCTGCGGATCTTTGGGTGAGGGGCCGATGCTTGCGCTGGATGAGCGCATTGACGTGCTGCGCACTGCCCGCAAAATTGCCGGTTCACGCCCGGTATTGATGACTGTTGCTGCCGCTTCCACCCAAGAATCCTGCACCCTCGCCAAAATGGCGGCAAAAGCTGGTGCAGATGGCCTTATGGTGGTTCCAAGCCTCGTTTATCACACCAATGCGGTTGAAACCGTGGCCACATTGCGGATGGTGGCGCAGGCAGGCGACCTGCCAATTATGATTTATTCAAACCGGCTCGCTTATAAGGTGGATATCACTCCGGACATCATGGAAGAGCTGGCTGCAGATTCGCGCTTCGTCGCAATAAAGGAATCTTCAGACGATATCCGGCGCACGACCGAAATCTTCAACCGCCTCGGTTCGCGCTACACAGTGCTGACCGGCGTTGATAATCTGGCTTTTGAAGCTTTGAGCGTCGGCGCACAGGGCTGGGTTGCCGGGTTGGTCTGTGCTTTTCCCAAAGAGACAGTGGCCATCTATAAGCTGATGCAGCTTGGCCGCCGGCCAGAAGCGCTGAAAATCTACAGCTGGTTCCGTCCGCTGCTCGATCTCGACGTCAGTTCCTACCTCGTGCAGAACATCAAACTCGCCGAGGTTCTCGCCATAGGCTCGAATGATCGGGTGCGCATGCCGCGTCAGCCGCTCACCGGAACCCTGCGCGCCAGCGTTGAAAAAACCATTCGCGATGCAATGGCAACCCGTCCGGAATTGCCGACTCTTTAACAGCGCAAGCCTTAAAGCGCCGCATAGCCCGTCACCGGAAATACGAAACCATGGCCGAACCGCTCGCCAAAAGCCTCCAGCATAGAACCATGGCGGGGGCTGCCGTCGAGGAGTTGCGCCGCCGTATTTTGGACGGGGAGTTGCCCGGCGGATCCCAGTTGCGCCAAAGCGCACTGGCGCAAGAGTTAGGCATCAGCCGGATTCCCCTGCGCGAGGCATTTCTGCAACTGGAAGCGGAGGGGCTGGTCAAAGTGCAGGCGCATCGCGGCGCCATCGTTGCCCCGGTTTCGCGCCCAGATATGGCGGAATTGTTTGAACTGCGCGCCACACTTGAGCCGATGCTGCTGCTGAAGTCTGCGCCGTACCTTACGCCGGATGATTTCACGGCCCTAAAAAACCTGCTGGACGCCTACGCCAGGGACATGCATGAGTCCAGCGCCCGCCGCTGGGGTGTGTTCAATGCCCAATTTCATATGATGCTCTACGCCAAAGCCAACCGCCCCCGCGCTTTGGCGCTGGTGCAAAATCTGTTGCAGGATAGCGACCGCCATACCCGCGTCCACCTGCAAATTACAGGCGCGACCGCGCGCGCGCAGGAGGAACATGGCCAAATTTTAGAACTGTGCCGCCGGGCGGATTTCACAGGCGCGGCAGAGCTCTTGCGCAGCCATATCGTTACTGTGGCACAGGAACTCAGCGCTTTGTCGGTAAACTAACCGCCGGTTTACGTGCTGCCAAACTTGCCGCCGCCTGTTGCAAATGCTAGTTTTTGCGTCTGTTTCTCTGTCATGGTTGTTAAATGCCCGGTTCCTCCGCCATACGTTATTCTTTCATCATCCCGATTTATAACGAGGAACAGGTTCTGCCTTTACTCTTGCCGCGCCTCGAGGACATGCTGGCCAAACTCGACGGCCCCGCAGAGGTTATTTTTGTCAATGATGGCTCAAAAGACGGCAGCGAAGCCTATCTGGCGCAGCAAATCCAAATCCATCCGAACTATCGACTTCTGGGTTTTTCACGCAATTTTGGCCATCAGATTGCCATAACTGCGGGCATGGACGTGGCGCAGGGCGATGCAATCATCGTTTTGGACGCTGATTTGCAGGATCCGCCGGAAGTCACCTTGCAGATGATTGATCGCTGGAAGGACGGCTATCAGGTGGTCTATGCTAAGCGGCTGACACGCGAGGGTGAAACCTGGTTCAAGCTGTTTACCGCTGATTTGTTCTATCGTTTTCTCAACAAGCTCACCCGCGTTGCCATCCCGCGGGACGTTGGCGACTTCCGCCTGATTGATCGCAAGGTCTTGGAGGCTTTCAAGATTATGCCTGAACAGGACCGCTTCGTGCGCGGCATGTTTGCTTGGCTGGGCTTCAAACAGACGGCGGTCGAATTTCATCGTCCGGCGCGCGCTGCGGGCGAGACAAAATATCCGTTTTTCAAGATGATCAAACTGGCGCTGAACGGAGTCATCGGCTTTTCCGACGTGCCTTTGCGGATGGCGCTTTGGGCAGGGATGGGCGTTTCGGGGTTAGCGCTGGTTTATGGGCTATATGTCATTGCCATGTGGTTCACCCACAGTTCGCTGGTCAATGGCTGGTCTTCCACCATCGTCATCATCTCGTTTCTAGTGGGCATAAACATGCTGATGACCGGGATTATGGGCCTCTATATCGGCCGTATTTACAATGAGGTAAAACGCCGGCCGCTTTATGTGGTGGATCAGCGCGCTGGATTTGGCGCAGGCGATAGCGGCGCGCTCGATCCGGAAGCCACAAAATCAGGTCATGAGAGAGCCGCTTAACAAGACAGCGCAGTTTATTCGTGCGGAGTTCATTTTCAAACAAAAGTTCGTGTATAGAGATTTTACGTAAGAGTGATTTGAGCGGGCAAAGACTGACATGCGGTGGGCCCGGCAGGTAATAGGGATATGTGGTTCATGGTCGACAATGCCGAATTTGATCAATTTGCCGACGAATATGATAAACAGCACCGGGCGAACATCGCCGTAACGGGCGAGGGGCCGGAATATTTCGCAGAGTATAAGATCCGCGAATTCCGCCAGATGGTGCCGCAGGACGCACAAACCCTGCTCGATTTTGGCTCCGGCACCGGCAATTCATTTCCATATTTCCGCAAATATTTCGCAGCCTCGCATCTGACCGGCGTGGACGTTTCCCAGCGCAGCCTCGATATTGCGCTGGAGCGGTTCCCTGAAGCTGCGGGCATCAAAATGTCCGATAACCGAATTCCGGTGGCCGACGATAGTTTTGACGCTGCGTTCTCGGCCTGTGTGTTTCATCATATCCCGCATGAGGAGCATTTGCATTGGCTCGGCGAGTTGCGCCGCGTGGTGAAGCCGGGCGGCAGGCTGGCCATTTTTGAGCATAATCCGCTCAATCCGTTGACAGTACATGCGGTCAATACCTGTCCCTTTGATATCAACGCCAAGCTCATTCGCGCCGGAGCCTTCGCTAACGCATTCCGCACTGCGGGCTGGAAAAACGTCAGCATCAGTTATCATGTGTTTTTCCCGCGCAAATTGGCCTCGCTTCGCCCTATGGAGCCGAAGTTGGCATGGTTGCCGCTCGGCGGCCAATATTCGGTACTCGCCGAAAAGTAATCTCAGCGTCACAGGGCCGGTTCCGGCCTGAAGTTTCCACCTCAAGGACGAATATTCAATGCAATCTGGCGGCGGCTCTGATGTGAACGCAATCCCGGCGGTTCAAGAAGCGGACTTTGGCGCAGCTCGCTCCGGGCTGGACATGAAGCAATCAGCAAAGTCTCAAGCTCAGCGCCGTTTCAGCGTCGATGCGGAACGTATCGGCTTCATCCTTGCCGTGTGCTGCGCCTGCGCCATGATGTGGCTGGTTGAGCGATTGCCGATGGTGGACCTGCCGCAGCACGCCGCCCAGGTGTCGCTATGGCGTGATTTGCTCCTAGGCACGTCACCGTGGAGCGACCTTGTCCGCATCAATCTGGTCACGCCCTATCTCATCGGCTATGGCACCATGCTACCGCTGTCATTTGTGTTTTCCATGGAAACAACCACGCGCCTAGTGGTGACAATGGCGTTTCTGGCCTTTGTCTGGGCCTGCGTGGCGCTGAGGCGCGAATTTGGGTCCGACAGACGGCTTGACTGGCTTTTCATCCTGTCCTTCTTCGGCTTCTGTTGGAAATGGGGCTTTCTGACCTTTCTGGTGGCAAGTCCGGTGGGTCTGTTGGTGATATTGCTGGCGTTGCGCCATGCGCGCCAACCCACACTCACGCGCGCGCTGGCTCTAATCGCGGGCGGCACGCTTTTGCTGTTCTCGCACGGCCTCGTCTATCTCGGGCTGATGTTCATTGCCGGGCTCATCATGCTCGAATCCGTTTGGACCCATAAAACCAAGGATATTTTTGCCCGTATGGCGCCCTATGTGGTGATGGCGGCAATCACGCTGGCCTTCCGTATCATCAGCCAGAAAATGGATGGCGGCCTTCATGCTGACGGCTATTTCTATGGCACACCGCTTTGGCGTCGGCCGCCGATCCTGCTGGCGGATATTACCGATATCAACGATGAAAACGGCTCCGCTCTGCTGATGGTGCTCACCGGCCTGATTTTGCTGGCCCCGTTATTTTATGGCATGAGGCTGAACGCACGCGCGGCGCTGGTGCCTGTGCTCGGCCTCTTGATGATTGTGTGCATTGCGCCCGCTGATGCGTTTCAAACTGGCGGCCTCTATTACCGTTTCGCTTTGTTTATCCCGCCGTTTGTCGCCTTTGCCTTTGTGCCAAATGCCAAAGCGCCGCTGGTTTCGCTGCGTAGCGTTGCCGCCCTGTCAATTCTGGTGTGGTGCAGCATCTGGGTGCTGTTTATCCAGGCTGGAAGGATCATCGCCTTTGGCGAGGAAACCAAGCCATTCCAGAAAATTATGGATGCGATGGAGCCCGGCAAACGGGTTCTTGCCATGGTGATGCAAGGCGACAGTATTGCTGCGCAAAACACCAACGCTTACTGGCACTATCCAGTTTGGTATCAAGCCGACAAGCGCGGCTTTGTCGATTTTAATTTTGCGCTGTTCCCGCCTCAAGTCATCCGCTTCAAGCTCGATCGTAAGGACAGCGAAAACGACGAGGTGGACCTGCGCCCGGGGCAGAATAAAATGTGGTCAAAGAATTTTGTCGAGCAATTCACGTATTTCGTCATCAAATCGGAGCCGCCGATGACATCAGGCGTGCAGGCGCAAAGTCCGTGTCCTCTCAACATCAAGCTTCAGGTGGAAGACTGGGTGTTGCTGGAGCGCGGAGCTTGCCCGCAATAAGCGCGCGCCTTCCGACTTCGCACAATGCCAGCACTCACAAATCGATATGCCGATTATCGCGCGATGTTAACGGTGCGTTCCATGGCGACAAGCATCGCCAATTTCTCTTTCGAGATCCCTTGAGCACGTTGTAGCGCCGCAAAATCCGTCTCATCATAAGGGAAGTGATTGCGGCCCTTAAACATACGGATGCCTTTGCGCGTCACAATCAAATCGCCCCGCTTTAGCGTGGGGTCATTGAACATGCCGCTGGCTGCGGAGGCGGTTTCTGTGATGGGATGGCACCCGTGCGCCTGCTTATTGAGCGGGGTCAATTCAAAGCCGGCAGAGATCGCCGAGTAGAGCGCCCCAGTGTTCGCCTCTTTAGCATCTTCAATTTTGTCAGAACCTTTGGGATATAAAAACAGCCGTGTCTCCATATTGGGGCACTGAATATTGCAGGAGGCCTGCTTCTCCGCCATATTTCCACCACGCCCGCTCGGGAAAAAATAGCCGTCCGAAAGGCGTACACAAATCGCCCGCGAAGATGCGCTTTGCGTGACAATTGCCTTTGGTTTGTGCCGCACGTACCGGGTGTTCAGCGCCCGCTTGGATTTGCGGTGCACCGTTTTAGCGGAGGCCTTCCGCGGCATTTCAGCCTGAACAGGTGGCGCTGCAACTTGCTGAACCGGTTGCGCACTACCAAACAACAGTTCAAGGAGCCCGGCGGCCCGGCCAGCCGTGGTCCCAATCGCCATGCTGGCAATGATGAAAATCACCGCTGCAAAATGCGGGCTAGTGAGTACCGGAGATAGTCGTGAAAACAGCGGCGCTTGGGCCGTGACCAAAGTGTAAGAAACGCTACGCATATCATTACCAATTCATTAATAAACAATGACATACCCGTAGCCAATGTTGTTATGAAGCGCTAGTGCGAACCGGAGTGATTCTGCGCTAAAATGATGTGGTTGGTTAATTTATTTGCGTGAAATGCGCTCGATTTATCCAAACGCCATGAATGAACGCGCTACTTCAGTCCAAGCTCCCGCAGAATTTCCTCAGTATGCTCACCCAAATTCGGGGCGCGCCGCTGCAAATTTAATTTGGCTTCGCTGAACCTGAGCGGGGTGCGCAACCCCGGAATTCCGTCGAGCGTCACTTGCATCTGCCGGTGCTGAAATTGCGGATCCGCAAACACATCTTCCACGGTATTGATAGGCCCGGCTGGAACGATTGCTTTTTCCAGCGCACTGAGTAATTCATCCCGTGCCCGCAGTTTGATGCGCGCGCTCAACAGCGGGGTAAGCGCATCACGATGCTGCACCCGCGCGGCGTTGGACGTAAAGCGCGCGTCAATGGCAACTTCCGCTAAGCCCAGCACAGCGCAGAGCCGCGCAAACTGACCATCATTACCAACCGCGATAATAAGATGGCCGTCGCGCACAGCAAATGTCTGATACGGAACAATATTGGGATGAGCGTTGCCGAGCCGTTTGGGGGCCACGCCGCTCGCAAGGTAATTCATCGCTTGATTGGCTAGAACAGCGCTCATGCAGTCAAACAGCGCCATATCAATATGCTGCCCTCTGCCCGTCTGCGCCCGTTGCAATAGCGCCGCCTGAATACCGATGACGCCGTAGAGCCCCGTAAAAATATCAGAGATGGCGACGCCGACTTTTTGAGGCTCCCGCTCCGGCTCTCCGGTGATATCCATGATTCCGGCCATGCCTTGAATGATGAAATCGTAACCTGCGCGCTCGGCATAGGGGCCGGTCTGGCCAAAGCCGGTTACCGAGCAATAAATCAAGCGCGGATTGCGCGCCGCTATGCTCGCATAATCGAGGCCGAATTTTGCAAGCCCGCCGACTTTAAAATTCTCGATCAGAATATCGGCACGATCGATGAGCCTCAGCACGATTTCTCTGCCAGCAGCGGTCGCAAAATCCGTGACTATGGAGCGCTTGCCGCGATTGCAGGCGTGAAAATAGGCGGCGGAGGTCTCCGCGTCTGTCTCGATATCGGGAGGGCCCCATTTGCGCGTATCATCGCCTTGAGCGCTCTCAACTTTAATCACATCCGCTCCAAGATCAGCCAAGGTCTGCCCGATCCACGGACCGGCCAAAATGCGGGCCAGTTCGACAACGCGCAGCCCTGCGAGCGGAGCCGACATCAGCGTGTCAAGCCGAGATCGTGCAGCGACAAATTCCACAGTGCGATCACCGGAACGCGTCTGTCGCTCGGCTTGAAACTCAAAATGCTCACCGAGGCTGTCCCCAAAATAAGATGCTCACCGGCGCGCACGTCCTGCTCGATCCACCTTGTGCCCAGAACACTGCCAAATTGCCCGTGAGAGAACAGGGCGACTGCGCCGGAAAGGCCTTTGAGCTTATGGATCAACCTGTCGGCGCGGCTTGATATCTGCGCGGCAGTTTCGCCATTTGGACAACCATCGCGGAAAATGTTCCACTCAGGCCGCTCTTTGCGGATATCGATCGACATAACACCCTCGTAAGCGCCGTAATCCCACTCCGCCAAATCAGGCTCCACTTGCGCCGAACCTCCAAGGCCCGCAAGCGCGCAGGTGCGCTGCGCCCTTTGGCGTGGACTGACGAACACATGCTCAAACGGGATACCGCTCAAAAACGGAACCAGACTTTTAGCCTCGTCCTCGCCGCGCGGGGTCAGGGGAATATCGGTTTTGCCCGTATGCTGCCCAGATAGCGACCACAATGTTTCGCCATGGCGGATATAGTATATTTGCAGTGGTTTTGCGGGCTTTGTCATGGGCTGGACGGTCCTGTTTTCAAATTCTGGCTGTTATTGTGTTTGTCCTAGCCAAGTTTTATCCCGCGACCAACATTTTGTTTATGACACAGCGTTCCCGGCGGCGAAATTAACCAGCTGTTAATTTGGGCGACACCCGCAAGCCCTGCTTAAATATTATGCGCCGCGCGCCCTAAGCGCTTTGAATACCCGTCAAAAACGGCCTCCCAGGGGGGGTGACAGGTTGGCACAGGCTTTGCAAACCTTACCCAAGTATTCCACCTCGGGGGACAATCCAATGAATATAAAATTTACGCGGCGTATTGTATTAGCAGCGGCGGCGGCCGTCGGTCTGGGCTTCGCAGCTCCGGCTTTCGCAGAAGACACGATCAAAGTTGGTGTGTTGCATTCGCTTTCCGGCACCATGGCCATCTCTGAAACCACGTTGAAAGACGTGATGTTGATGCTCATTGACGAGCAGAATAAAAAGGGCGGTCTGCTCGGCAAAAAGCTTGAAGCTGTTGTCGTAGATCCGGCCTCCAACTGGCCGCTTTTTGCTGAAAAAGCCCGTGAGCTGATTTCGAAGGACAAGGTTGCGGCGACCTTCGGTTGCTGGACTTCCGTGTCGCGCAAATCGGTTCTGCCTGTTTTTGAAGAGTTGAACGCCATTCTGTTCTACCCTGTGCAGTTCGAAGGTGAAGAATCTTCACGCAATATTTTCTACACAGGTGCCGCGCCAAATCAGCAGGCCATCCCGGCCGTTGACTATCTTATGGCCAATGAAAAGGTTCAGCGCTGGGTGCTTGCAGGAACAGACTATGTCTATCCGCGCACAACCAACAAGGTCCTTGAAGCCTATCTGAAGTCCAAAGGCGTAAAGCCCGAAGATATCATGATCAACTATACGCCGTTCGGTCATTCGGATTGGCAGAGCATTGTATCTGACATCAAGAAGTTCGGTTCGGCAGGCAAGAAAACTGCTGTTGTCTCCACCATCAACGGTGATGCCAACGTGCCGTTCTACAAAGAGCTTGGCAACCAAGGCGTTAAGGCGACGGATATTCCGGTCGTTGCTTTCTCAGTCGGTGAAGAAGAACTCGCAGGCATCGACACAAAGCCGCTGGTTGGCCATCTGGCAGCTTGGAACTACTTCATGTCGGTTGATAACGCCGACAACAAAGCCTTCATTGAAAAGTGGAAAGCTTTCACCAAAAATCCAAAGCGCGTCAGCAACGATCCTATGGAAGCCCATGTGATCGGCTTCCAGATGTGGGTTAAGGCTGTCGAAAAGGCCGGAACCGTTGACACAGACAAGGTGATCGATGCTCTGGTTGGTATCGAAGCGCCAAATCTGACCGGCGGCGTCTCCAAGATGCTTGCCAGCCACTACATCACAAAGCCGGTTCTGATCGGTGAAATTCAGGCCGATGGACAGTTCTCGGTTGTCCAGAA
The DNA here is from genome assembly GCA_025356505.1 of Methylovirgula sp. Taxonomy (GTDB): domain Bacteria; phylum Pseudomonadota; class Alphaproteobacteria; order Rhizobiales; family Beijerinckiaceae; genus JANXSV01. Next base: position 1,480 of record JANXSV010000042.1, on the reverse strand, counting down.
GACCAAAGATCTGATCGCAGGCGATGCATGGTCGCCCTACCTTGAAGGTTCGAAAGATCTGGTAGCCGATTGGGTAGATAAGAAGTGCGGCAACTTCAACAAAGTCACCGGCAAATGCGTCGGCGCAACCAAATAACCTAAAATCAGGCACCCCGGTCTAAGCGCCGGGGTGCCGCTTTTATTTTAAAGCAACCGGATCTCCCAAATGCTGCGTCTTTTTTGGCCACGCGTGCAGGCGCTGCTGCTCTCTCTCGGCCTTGTCCTGAGCGTGAATGGTGTCTCGCTTGTCGCCCGGGCGGCTGATCTGCCCACCGCTCTGTCGCATCTCGCAACCAGCGATTTCGGCGAGCTTGAACAGGCTATTGCCGAAGTCGCAGAAACCGGCACACCGGAAGCTGCCAAAGTAATTGAGGCACTTGCGGCGCAGAAGCTGGTGTTCTCCGCCACGGCCAAGCAGGTATTCATCAAGAGCGGAGATGATCTGCTCGATGCCGCTACCGGCACCAAAGTCGCCGCACCTCCCGCCGACATTGAAGCTATTCGCGTCAACAACCGCATCCGCCGCGCCATTGAGGCCGCCAGTGGTACGCTGACGCTCGCTTCACCGGATCCCGCCAAGCGACTGATAGCTGCTGACTCCGCCTACAAGGTGCATGATGCCAAGGCACTTGCCCCGATTGAGGCAGCTCTGGCGCGCGAAAGCGATGCCGGTGTCAAGGCCGCGCTGGGGCAGGCCCGCGCCGCTATCCTCGCTTTCGATGTGTCTGCTCCCGATGCCAAGCGCATCGACGCTGTCGATATGTTGAAAACACATGCCAATCAGGAAACTTCGGCGCTGCTGCGGGCCATTCCAGCCGATACCTCACCGGCGCTGAAATCCAGTATCAACACCGCGATCACCGCGATCGAGAGCCATCTCCAGCTTTTGGCATATGCGCAGAACATTTGGTTCGGACTTTCGCTTGGGTCGGTATTGCTGCTAGCCGCAATTGGCTTGGCGATAACCTTCGGCGTGATGGGTATCATCAACATGGCGCATGGCGAAATGGTGATGCTGGGAGCCTACACGGTCTACGTCGTGCAAGAATATATTTTCCGTCCGCATTTCCCGGCCTATTTCGGCTGGTCGCTGCCGCTCTCTATTCCGCTGGCTTTTCTGGTGGCTGCCCTGGCTGGTATTGTCATCGAGCGCGGCATCATCCGTTTTCTCTACGGTCGCCCGCTCGAAACCCTGCTCGCAACTTGGGGTGTTAGTCTCATTTTACAGCAGGCTGTGCGCACGACATTTGGCGCCAACAACCGCGAAGTCGGCGCGCCCAGCTATATGTCCGGATCCTTTGACTTTTTAGGGTTACAGATTACTTACGGGCGTCTTTTCATCGTTGGTTTTGCGCTTGCAACCTTCTTCGCCCTTTTGTTTGTGTTGAAAGCCACCAGCTTCGGCCTGAAAATGCGCGCGGTTACGCAAAATCGCAAAATG
>JANXSV010000025.1 GCA_025356505.1 Methylovirgula sp. | reverse complement strand
CGTGCGACAAAGGCTATAATCTCTTCGCGGCTCGGCAATCCGGCTGCTTTTTTTGGTTTAATCATGCCCGCCGCCCCGCTCGCTTCGCAACTTAGCCCAATAATCGAGCCTCTTCTTGATGTCTCTTTCAAATCCGCGCTCGACCGGACGATAGAGTTCCACCCGGCCTAGAGCCTCCGGAAAGTAGTCCTGCCCCGAAAATCCGTCCGGCTCATCGTGATCATATTTGTAGCCGTTGCCATAGCCCTCGTCCTTCATCAACTTGGTCGGTGCGTTCAAAATCACCTTCGGCGGCATCAGAGAGCCATGCTCTTTGGCAAGTTGCATGGCATTTTTAAACGCGCGGTAGAGGGCATTGCTCTTTGGCGCAGTCGCGACATAAACCACCGCCTGTGCCAGCGCGAGCTCGCCTTCCGGACTTCCAAGAAAATCAAAAGCCTCCTTCGCCGCCAAAGCCACCTGCAGCGCTTGCGGATCGGCCATCCCGATATCTTCAGAAGCCATGCGGGTTACACGCCGCGCAATAAACAACGGGTCTTCTCCGGCAACCAGCATCCTGGCAAGATAATACAGCGCTGCATCCGGGTCTGAACCACGAACCGACTTATGTAGCGCCGATATGAGATTATAATGGCCCTCTTGCGCCTTATCATAGATAGGAGCGCGGCGCTGCACGACCAGTGCCAGACCCGCAGTATCGAACACTTCGCCGGGCTTTGCGGCGCGCCACACCTCTTCGGCAAGCGTCAGCGCGGCGCGGCCGTCACCGTCAGCCATACGGATCAACGCTGCGCGCGCCGCCTCGTCCAAGGGCAGCAGTCGCGCCTCGAGCCCCTCCGCGCGGGCCAGCATCTGCTCAATAGCCTGCGCGCTTAATGCTTGAAAGGTCATAACTCTGGCGCGTGACAGCAAAGCCGCGTTGAGTTCAAACGACGGATTTTCCGTCGTCGCCCCAATCAGCGTGATGGTGCCATCCTCCATAACAGGCAAAAAACTGTCCTGTTGCGCACGGTTGAAGCGGTGAATTTCATCGACGAACAGCAATGTGCCCTGCCCGGCCTCACGCCGCGCGCGCGCCTCTTCGAACACCTTCTTGAGATCAGCAACGCCCGAAAATATCGCGGATATCTGCACAAACGTCAGGTTTGTTTCATGAACCAGCAGACGCCCGACCGTGGTTTTGCCTGTGCCGGGCGGCCCCCAGAAAATCAAGCTCCCAAGCGAACGCGTGTTGAGCAGGCGCGCCAGCGCTCCGCCTTCCCCTAAAAGGTGCTCCTGACCCGCAACCTCGGCGAGCGCTTTAGGACGGATCCTGTCCGCCAAAGGGCGAGGTGCCGCATCGGACATATTGGCAGCGGCAAACAAAGAACTCATGCCGCTACCCTAGTGCGAAGCCGCTGAAAGTTAAACCGCAATCCACCGTGTTCGCTCAGCCGCCGATCACAGTGTTTACAACTTGGCCGCCCCGATTAACTGTCAGCTTCCAGTACATATGTTTCGATGCTGTCGCGGCAGTCATATCCGCCGTATTGGTAATTTTAATTCCATTAATGCTCAAGATCACATCACCGCGCTGAACGCCGACATCCTGTGCCACAGAACCCTCTTCGACCTCGATCGCAACAACGCCCGTGCTCAGGCCCGCCAACGTCATTTCCTCAAGCACCGCAGGGGAAATGTTGACAAAGCTCGCTCCTGAAAAAGGCGACGGCCCGCTGATTTTCACAAGCTGTCGTGCCGGTGTCTCAGGCGCTGCTGTAAGCTTGATCGGCACCTGCATCACCTTGCCACCGCGAATGATGCCTAAATTCGCCGAACCGCCGATCATTTTCGTGCCGAGACGAAAGCCGAATGCCTCTGGATCATCAATGGCAAGTCCGTCAACGGTCGTAATCACGTCGCCTGACTTCAACCCGGCCTCGCTCGCAGGGGCGTTGGGCCAAACTCCGGTGACCAGCGCACCGGATGGCCGCTCAAGCCCAAGGCCGTCGGCGACGTCCTTGGTGAGCGATTGCAAGTCCGCGCCGACCCACGGGCGCTTCACCTTGGTGACGCCGCCCTTGGCAGCCGCGACAACAACCTTGACCATATTCACCGGAATGGCGAACCCTATGCCGTTGGACCCGCCTGATTTCGAATAAATCGCGGAATTGATACCGACAAGCTTGCCGTCAGTCCCGACCATAGCGCCGCCGGAATTGCCCGGATTAATCGCCGCATCGGTCTGTATGAAAAACTGATAGTCGCTCACCCCCACCTGGGTGCGCGCCAAAGCCGAGATAATGCCCTGCGTCACCGTTTGGCCAACCCCGAAAGGGTTGCCGATGGCAATGATGAAATCACCCACTTCGACCGTGTCCGAATCGCCAAGTTCCATCGCCGGAAAATCGTGTCCGCCTTTGAGACGCAGAATGGCCAAATCGGTGCGCGGATCCCGCAAAACGATTTCCGCTTCATATTCCCGCTTATCTCCAAGCGCGACCTTCACGTCCGTCATGCCTTCGATCACATGGTGATTGGTCACAACCAGCCCGGAACTGTCAACGATCACCCCTGAGCCAAGCGACTGAGCCGTCTGCCCTCCCGGGCGCTGGGCATTGCCATCGCCGAAAAATTTCCGGAAAAACGGATCGTCAAATAGTGGATTACGCGACACCTCTTCCGTGCGAGACGCGTAAACATTGACGACAGAGGGCTGAACTTTTTTGACCAGAGGTGCAAAAGACAGCTTCACCTGAGACATTGATGACGGCACTTGCGCCGCCTGTTGCGCTTGCGCCGCTGTCAAGCTCACAATCGCAACCACTGCCGCGACAACCACTTTACGTAAATCCATCATTTAAACGCCCTCTTGCTGTAGGCAAGATAGTCTTTCAAATGCGCAATAAAAAGGGCGACGGCCCAACAAACCCACAAAAAAGGGCGGCCCGAAGGCCGCCCTTGAATTCGAAGTTGCAGCTGTTAGGCCGCAGCGTTCTGAACCGGACCGGAGTCCTTACCCTTGGCTTCCACGTCACGATCAACAAATTCAATAACAGCCAGCGCCGCGTTGTCGCCATAGCGGAACCCGGCGCGCATGATGCGGATGTAGCCGCCATGACGCTCGTTGTAACGCGGACCGATCACGTCGATCAACTTCCTGCTCAAATCAACATCACGCAAATTGGCGATCAATTGCCGACGTGCATGCAAATCACCGCGCTTGCCGAGCGTCACCAGCTTTTCGACGACCGGGCGCAATTCCTTGGCTTTTTCGAGCGTAGTCACGATCTGCTCATGCTTGATAAGAGCCTGAGCCATGTTTGCAAACATCGCCTTACGATGTTCTGCTGTGCGGCCGAAGCGGCGAAAACCTTTACCATGATACATTTGGCGTCTCCATTTGTTACGCCCGCCGTGCCACGGTACGGGCGTTCTTTATGACCTCACCCTCTTGGGCGAGGTTTAAGGGCGTTTGCCGCCCTGAAACTCAGTAGTGCTCTTCGAAGCGCTTTGCCAGATCTTCAATGTTTTCTGGCGGCCATCCCGAAACTTCCATGCCAAGGTGCAGACCCATTTGAGCAAGCACTTCCTTGATTTCATTCAAGGACTTGCGGCCAAAGTTCGGAGTGCGCAGCATTTCGGCTTCGGACTTCTGAATGAGATCACCGATATAGACGATGTTGTCGTTCTTCAGGCAGTTTGCCGAACGCACCGAAAGCTCGAGCTCATCGACCTTCTTAAGCAGCGCCGGATTGAACGCCAACTCAGGAATGTTGGACTGTGCCTCTTCCTTCTTCGGCTCTTCGAAGTTAACGAATACGTTGAGCTGGTCCTGCAAAATGCGCGCTGCATAGGCAACAGCATCTTCAGGGGTCAATGCGCCATCGGTCTCGATATTCATTGTCAACTTGTCATAGTCGAGAACCTGACCAGCACGGGTGTTCTCAACGCGGTAGCTCACCTTTTTCACCGGCGAATACAAGCTATCGACCGGAATGAGGCCAATCGGCGCGTCTTCGGACCGGTTCTTGTCGGCAGGAACATAGCCCTTGCCTGAATTCACAGTGAATTCGATACGGATGTCGGCACCATCGTCGAGAGTGCAGATGACCACATTCGGGTTCAAAACCTGCACGTCGCCTGTTGTCTGGATGTCACCGGCGGTGACAACGCCCGGACCATGCTTCTTGAGCACAAGGCGCTTCGGGCCTTCAGCGCCCATCTTGATTGCAATGTCCTTCACGTTCAGAACGATGTCGGTGACATCTTCACGAACGCCAGGAATGGACGAAAATTCATGCAACACGCCATCAATCTGCAACGCGGTTACGGCTGCACCCTGCAAGGATGAGAGCAATATGCGGCGCAGGCTGTTGCCGAGCGTCTGGCCATAGCCACGCTCAAGCGGCTCTGCAATCACAGTTGCGAAACGCTTGGGGTCATCACCAACCTGAATTTCAAGTTTTGTCGGCTTAATAAGTTCTTGCCAGTTCTTCTGAATCACGACGGCACCTTTCATGTGCGCAAGAGGCATATCGGTTCGTCAACCCTGGCCCCAAGCTGTCGGAAATAAATGCAGCCACCTCCCGTCGGTGAAGGCTGTTCAAAAACCGGGGGCCGCAGAGCCACCCCCGGAAATATCAGATTAAACGCGCCGACGCTTGCGCGGACGGCAACCGTTGTGCGGGATCGATGTAACATCACGGATGGATGTTACGGCGAAACCGGCGGCCTGCAAGGCGCGCAATGCCGATTCACGTCCCGAACCCGGGCCGCAAACTTCAACTTCAATGGTACGCACGCCATGTTCCGCGGCCTTTTTGGCAGCGTCTTCCGCTGCCATCTGTGCAGCAAAAGGGGTTGACTTGCGCGAGCCCTTGAATCCCATTGTCCCGGCGGAAGACCACGAAATCGTGTTGCCCTGCGCATCGGTAATGGTGATCATGGTGTTATTGAATGTCGAATTCACATGGGCAACGCCCGATGCGATGTTCTTACGTTCGCGGCGGCGAACGCGTGCTGCTTCTTTTGCCATAGTTGTATTTTCCGTCCTTCAGGCGCGCCCGTAATGCCAGGCGCTGGGGATAATTACTTCTTCTTACCGGCGATCGGCTTCGATTTACCCTTGCGGGTGCGGGCGTTGGTCGATGTGCGCTGACCGCGTGTTGGCAGGCCGCGACGATGACGCAGACCGCGATAGCAGCCCAAGTCCATCAAACGCTTGATGTTCATCGAAACTTCGCGGCGCAAGTCGCCTTCAACCATATAATCACGGTCGATTGTTTCGCGGATTTGCAGAACTTCCGCATCGGTGAGCTGCATAACGCGGCGCTCTGCCGGGATGCTTACTTTCTGGCAGATCTCTTCAGCCTTCTTAGGGCCGATGCCGTGAATGTATTGTAACGCGATGATTACGCGCTTGTTCGTCGGTATGTTGACGCCAGCTATACGTGCCACTTTACTTCTCCATGTGGACCAAACCGGAGTTTGGCAGTTACCAAAAACCTTTCTCCGGTGGAGGCCGGCCTGAAAGGTCAATGAATAATCAAAACAAAAAAGCGCTGAAAAACCTTCAGCGCTCAAGCTTGATGCCGTGTGACTAGAGGCAAATCAGTCACACGTCAACCATTACTTAAGAATTTTATCAATAGCTGCCGATACTTGGTCTATAGGGGCCATCCCGTCCACCGGCCTCAATTCACCAAGTGCCGCATAATGCGCCGAAACAGGTGCAGTCTGCTGGCGGTAGGCTACGAGCCGAATTTGGAAACTTTCGGGGTTGTCGTCAGCCCTGACTGCGCCGCCCGCCTTCAATGTCTCGTCCGCACGCTGCTTGATACGCGCCATGAGCGCAGCTTCATCAACCTTGAGCTCGATGACGGCGTCAAGCTTGAGGTGTTTTCCCTCGAGCATGGCGTCCAAGGCCTGAGCCTGCGCCACTGTGCGCGGAAAACCGTCCAGAATGAAACCGCCCTTTGCGTCGGCCTCTTCGATGCGCTCGGCGACAATCCCAACCACAATATCGTCGGAAACCAGCGCACCGGAATCCATCACTGACTTTGCCTTAAGTCCAATGGGTGATCCAGCCTTAACCGCTGCACGCAACATGTCGCCAGTCGAGAGTTGAGGAATCTTGTGCTCTGTCATCAGCCTTGTCGATTGGGTACCTTTGCCTGCCCCGGGCGGCCCCAACAGAATCAATCTCATTTTTTCTTCCCTCTGAGTTTAGCCTTCTTAACGAGGCCTTCGTACTGATGCGCCTGCAAATGACCGTGCACCTGGGCGATTGTATCCATCACCACACTGACCATAATCAACAACGACGTTCCACCAAAATAGAACGGCAAAGACGCCTGTGATATGAGCAATTCGGGTAACAGGCAGATCAAAGCCAGATAAAGCGCACCAATCACAGTGATGCGGGTCAAAACCTTGTCGATAAACTGCGCAGTTTTCTCTCCAGGACGAATGCCCGGGATAAATCCGCCGTGCTTTTTCAGATTGTCAGCCGTATCAACCGGATTGAACACACTGGCTGTGTAGAAAAATGCGAAAAACATGATCAGACCTACATAAGCGACCATGTAAAGCGGCCTGCCGTGACCCAAATACGTCGCGATCGTCGCAAGAAACCCCGTACCGCCACTCTGCGCAAAATTGGCTATGGTGGTCGGCAGCAACAACAGCGACGATGCGAAAATCGGCGGAATCACACCGGCGGTATTGAGTTTGAGCGGCAAGAACGATGTCTGTCCGTCAAAAACCTTGTTACCGACCTGCCGCTTTGGGTAAGTCACCAGCAGGCGACGCTGCGCGCGCTCCATGAACACGATAAAGGCAATCACGCCAACGGCCATCACCAGCGCGCCCAGTATGAGCGGCGTTGAAATCGCCCCCTGACGGCCAAGTTCCAGCGTATTGACAACCGCAGCAGGCAAGCCCGCGACAATACCGGTAAAAATAATGAGAGACGAACCATTGCCCACGCCGCGCGCGGTGATCTGCTCCCCAAGCCACATCAAAAACATCGTGCCACCGGTGAGGGTGATTACGGTCGAGATACGGAAAAATATGCCCGGATCAGCCACAATGCTGCCCTGCCCTTCCAGCCCCACGGAGATCCCGTAAGCCTGAAACGCGGCCAAAATAACAGCCAGATAGCGCGTATATTGGTTGAGAACCTTCCGGCCAGCCTCACCGTCCTTCTTGATGGCCTCAAGCGAGGGCACAACGGATGACAACAGCTGAACGATGATTGAAGCCGAAATGTAAGGCATAATGTTCAGCGCAAAAATCGCCATACGCTGAACAGCACCGCCAGAAAACATATTGAACAGCCCGGCAATGCCTTGCGACTGAGTCTTGAACGATGCAGCAAAGGCAGCCGGATCAATGCCCGGAAGCGGGATATAGGTGCCAAGGCGATAGACGATCAACGCGCCAAGCGTGAACCAAATACGCTTTTTCAATTCATCGGCTTTAGAAAACGCTGACAAATTCAAGTTTGATGCTAGCTGTTCGGCGGCCGATGCCATTGTCCCGCTCCAAATTTTATTACACTTGCGCAGACCATGCGCACATACCACTCTACATGCGAACGGGGCGGAAAGGCTTCAACCCCCACGCCCCGTTTGAATGAAAATAAGATTTGCGTCAACCGCAAAGCAATTTTTCAGCGACCTATGCCTTAGCTTTCGCTGCCTTGGCATCAGCCTTTTGTTCATTGGCGGTGCGTTGAGCCGCATCAGCCTTGGTTTCAAGGATCTTGACCGAACCGCCGAGCTTTTCGATGGCTGCAACAGCGGTCTTTGACGCGCCGACAACTTCAAAATGCACCACTGCCTTCAGTTCGCCCGAACCAAGAATGCGAACGCCGTCCCGCGCACGGGCACAAACGCCAGCAGCAACCAAGGTGTCAGCCGTTACCGGCTTTTTAACATCGAGGAAGCCCGCATCAACTGCGGTCTGGATGCGACCGATGTTGACCTCATTGAAGTCAAGACGGAACAAATTGTGGAAGCCGCGCTTCGGCAAACGACGATGCAATGGCATCTGGCCGCCTTCGAAACCCTTGATTGCCACGCCGGTACGGGCCTTCTGACCCTTAACGCCGCGACCACCGGTCTTGCCCTTACCAGAACCGATACCGCGACCAACGCGCATACGCTTCTTGGAGGAACCTTCGTTGTCTTTAAGTCCATTGAGTCTCATGTTCTTCTCCTCACTGGCCTTCGACGATGCGAACGAGATGCGCAACCTTGGCAATCAACCCGCGCAGTGATGGCGTATCGATCAAGGTGGAGCGGCGACCAATCCGGTTCAGCTTGAGCGCAATCAGCGTCTGACGCTGATCTGCCGGGCGACCGATCGGGCTGCGGGTTTGTTCAACCACTATAGACTTATGTGCTGTCTTTGTCATGGGAGCCTCACGAATCGACAGCGTCAGCGTCGACGCCGATACGGCGGGACTGCAAGGTCGAAACCTTCAAGCTACGGCGAGCCGCAACCGAACGTGGCGAATCTTCATGCTTCAGCGCATCAAACGTTGCGCGAACCATGTTGTAGGGGTTCGAAGAACCCTGGCTCTTAGCCACAACATCGTGCATGCCAAGTGTTTCAAACACGGCGCGCATCGGGCCGCCGGCGATGATGCCGGTACCAGCTGGTGCAGAGCGCAGAATAACGCGGCCAGCGCCGTGACGGCCAAGCACGTCATGATGCAGCGTCCGACCTTCACGCAATGGAACGCGGATCAAGCCACGTTTTGCAGCTTCAGTCGCCTTGCGGATAGCCTCAGGAACTTCACGGGCTTTACCATGACCAAAGCCAACGCGGCCCTTCTGATCACCGACAACCACAAGAGCAGCGAAGCCGAAACGACGGCCGCCCTTGACAACTTTGGCGACGCGATTGATGTGAACCAACCGATCCACAAATTCGCTATCTACCTTTTCGCGGTCCCTGTCGCGTCCGCGACCCCCGCTTTCACCTTCACGTGCCATTTTAAAATCCGTCACTAAAACGCGGGACAACTTCCCGCTCGCTTCGAAACGACAATGGAGCCACACATGGCTCCCCTGCCTCGCTGGTGGAAATCCACCAAAAAATATCGGGGGCCCGAGAGCCCCAGATATTAGAAGTCCAAACCGCCTTCGCGGGCACCCTCGGCGAGCGCTTTGACACGGCCGTGGAACATGTACCTGCCGCGGTCGAATACGACCGCCGAAACGCCAGCCTTCTTGGCGCGCTCAGCGATGAGTTTGCCGACAACCTTTGCCGCCTCCACATCAGCACCCGTCTTGAGTGATGTGCGGTTATCCTTTTCCAAGGACGATGCGGCAACCAGCGTTACGCCATTCTCATCATCGATGATTTGGGCGTAGATTTGCTTCGACGAACGAAACACCGACAACCGCGGGCGACCAAAGGCCCGGGCGCGGAGCGTGCGGCGAACGCGCGCTTTGCGGCGGTCTCCTGCTTGTAGATCCTTAGCCATCGTGGCCTCTCCTTACTTCTTCTTGCCTTCCTTACGGAAGATGAATTCGCCAGCGTATTTAACACCCTTGCCCTTGTAGGGCTCCGGTCCACGATAAGCGCGGATTTCGGCAGCAACCTGCCCTACTTCACGCTTATCGATCCCCGAAATCACGATCTCGGTTGGCTTAGGCGTAACAACGGTGATCCCCTTCGGGATCGGATAGTTCACATCGTGGCTGTAGCCGAGTGCCAAGCTGACATGCTGCCCAACAACAGCGGCTTTGTAGCCGACGCCGTTGATTTCAAGCTTCTTTTCGAAGCCGGCAGTAACGCCCACAACCAGATTGTTGATCTGGGCGCGCGACATGCCCCACATAGCACGGGCACGCTTAGAGTCAGACCGCGGGTCAACCTTGACCCCGCCATCCTCGAGCGAAACCGACACGTCGTCGGGGACTACAAAGAACAATTCGCCCTTCGCACCCTTAATGATAACTTTTTGGCCATCCAAACGGGCGCTTGCGCCAGCCGGGATTACAACAGGCTTCTTACCGATACGAGACATAATGCTTCCTTTCGTTTCGGTTAGAAGACTTTGCAGAGCACTTCGCCGCCAACATTGTGTTCGCGAGCGGCATGATCTGCCATGACGCCTTTCGGCGTCGATACGATTGTGATGCCAAGACCGTTGGCAACACGCGGAAGATTATCAACAGCCGCGTAGACGCGGCGGCCAGGCTTCGAAACACGTTCGATTTCGCGGATCACCGGGTGACCATCAAAATACTTGAGTTCGATTTCGAATTCCGTGCGACCGTTACCAAATTCGGTGGTTGCATAACCGCGAATATAGCCTTCCTGCTGCAGGACATCGAGAACGTTGGAGCGAATCTTGGAACCAGGTGTTGAAACCTTGCTCTTGCGCCGCATTCCAGCGTTACGGATACGAGTGAGCATATCGCCCAATGGATCTGTCATTGACATGGGGGCGCTCCTACCAGCTCGACTTCACAAGACCTGGGATCAGGCCTTTGTTGCCCAATTCACGCAAGGCAATACGTGACACGCGCATCTTGCGATAAAAGGCGCGCGGACGGCCTGTTATCTCGCAACGGTTGATGACACGATTTGCTGCGGAATTACGCGGCATTTCAGCGAGCTTCAGGCGAGCCGCAAATTGCTCTTCCATTGAAAGCGACTTGTCGTCGGCAACTGCCTTCAACCGCGCCCGCTTGGCAGCAAACTGCTTCACCAACTTCATGCGATGCTTATTGTGTTCAATCGCGCTTTTCTTAGCCATAAATATCTACCCTCGGGTTGCCGCGTTTGAGCTAGGAGCTCACTGCCGGAACGGAAAGTTAAACGCCCGCAGGAGTGCGCGCGCCTCATCGTCTGTCTTAGCCGAGGTGCAGACAATGATGTCCATACCTAGGTTGGCTTCAGCCTGATCGTAGTTGATTTCCGGGAAAATGATGTGCTCTTTAATACCGAGCGCAAAATTGCCGCGACCATCAAACGATTTAACATTCAAACCGCGGAAATCTCGAACACGCGGCAGCGCGATCGTGACCAAACGGTCCAGGAATTCATACATACGGGTCTTGCGCAAAGTTACCTTCGCACCGATCGGCATATTCTCACGAACCTTGAAGGTCGAGATCGCCTTGCGGGCCCGCGTGATAACAGGCTTCTGACCCGCAATCATGGCCAGATCGGCAGCGGCAGACGTCACCTTTTTGGTGTCGTTCACAGCCTCGCCAACACCCATGTTCAACACGATCTTCTCGATGACCGGAACTTCCATGGCATTCTTGTAGCCAAATTGTTCGATCATTGCAGTGCGGATCTTGTCTTCATAAAGCTTCTTCATGCGCGGAGTATAACCCTTAGGCATTGCCGAAGCTTCAGACGTATTTGCAATTGCTACGCTACCGCGCGCAACCTTTTCTTTACCGGCAGGCGCAGGAGCAGCTTTGCCACCCTTCGGAGCGGCCTTGGCCTTCTTATCTTCAGCCATCGATCAACTCTCCCGAAGCCTTGGCGACACGAACCTTGCGGCCGTCTTCCAGAATTTTAAAACCAATACGCGTAGCCTTGCCGGTTTTTGGATCAGCATAAGCAACGTTTGAAAGCTGAATTGGCGCTTCCTTGGTGATGATGCCGCTTTCAGCGGTTTGCGACTGGCGCTGATGGCGCTTGACCAGATTTACGCCACGCACAAAGGCACGGCCCTCTTCCGGGTTTACCGAAAGCACTTCACCGGACTTGCCCTTATCGCGACCGGCCAGCACGACGACCTTGTCGCCCTTTTTAATCTTGGCAGCCATTACAACACCTCCGGAGCGAGCGAGATGATCTTCATGTGGTTCTTCGCGCGAAGTTCGCGCGGAACCGGCCCAAAGATACGCGTGCCTATCGGCTCTTTCTGGTTGTTGATAAGAACAGCAGCATTGCTGTCAAAACGGATAACCGAGCCATCGGCGCGGCGGATGTCCTTCGCAACGCGAACAACAACAGCTTTCATCACGTCGCCCTTTTTAACACGGCCACGCGGAATAGCTTCTTTGATGGAAACAACAATGATATCGCCAACCCCAGCGTAACGACGCTTGGAGCCACCCAATACCTTGATGCACATCACACGACGCGCGCCCGAATTATCGGCGACGTCGAGATTCGTCTGCATCTGAATCATAATGTACCTTTCGTGCCAGATCGGTTTCCGGCTGCCACACGCCAAAGCCTAAGCTTTTGAGCTGCGTTTCCCCGGACTTCGCCTGAAGGAGACTGATCTAGTCCCCTCGTGGTTTTTAGGCTTTAGCTGGTGCCTGAAGCACTGTCCAGCGTTTTAGTTTCGAAATCGGCTTTGTTTCTTCAATTGAAACAATATCGCCAATCTTGAAGTTCTTATTTTCGTCATGAGCGTGGTAATTCTTGCTACGACGCACTGTTTTCTTCAACAGCGGGTGCGTGTAGCGGCGTTCCACCTTCACAACGACGGTCTTGTCTTGCTTGTCGCTGACAACGACGCCCTGTAAAATTCGCTTAGGCATATCTAACCTCTAACCTTATTTCGCGTGATCTTGTCCGCGTTATTTCGAAGCCTGGCGCTTTTTAGCGACAAGTGTCTTTGCGCGGGCTATGTCACGGCGCACAACCCGTACACGCGAGGTGTTTTCGAGCTGGCCGGTAGCACGCTGAAAGCGCAGGTTGAACTGCTCTTTCTTCAAATTCAAAATTTCTTCTGCCAATTGATCGACGCTCATTACTTTGAGGTCAGAGAGGCGCTGTGTATTCTTCATTTTTCACCACTCCTTATTCGGCAATGCGCTGAACGAAACGGGTCTTGATTGGCAGCTTCGCAGCCGCCAAAATCAAAGCCTGACGCGCAACGTCAACCGGAACGCCATCAAGTTCGAACATGATACGCCCGGGCGCAACACGCGCTGCCCACAATTCCGGAGCGCCCTTACCTTTACCCATTCGGACTTCGGTCGGCTTCTTGGAGACTGGAACATCTGGAAAAATCCGGATCCAGACGCGACCGGCACGCTTCATGTGGCGGGTCAAAGCGCGGCGGGCAGCCTCGATCTGACGCGCTGTGATGCGGTCCGGTTCCATAGCCTTCAAACCGAATTGGCCGAAGTTCAGTTCGAAACCACCCTTCGCAGCGCCGCTGATGCGACCCTTGAAGGCTTTCCGGAACTTTGTTCGCTTTGGCTGCAACATGATATCAACTCTTCTTCAAAAATGTGAAGCTTAAACCTTAAGCGGCGTCACGGTTGTCGCGCTCACGGCGCGGACGATTGTTGTTGCCACCTGAGCTATCAGCCTCAGCCTGGCGCTTATCCTGTGCCATCGGATCATGCTCAAGAATTTCGCCCTTGAAAATCCAGACCTTGATCCCGCAAGTGCCGTAGGCGGTATGTGCAGTGCCAACGCCGTAATCAACATCCGCGCGTAGCGTATGCAATGGCACGCGGCCTTCACGATACCACTCAAGGCGGGCGATTTCTGCGCCGCCAAGACGACCCGAGCAGTTGATACGAATGCCTTCCGCACCAAGACGCATGGCAGACTGAACCGCACGCTTCATGGCACGACGGAATGCAACACGGCGCTCAAGCTGCTGCGCGATGGAATCAGCAACCAGAGTTGCGTCAACTTCGGGCTTGCGCACTTCAACAATGTTGATCACGACTTCGGATTTGGTCAGGCTGGCAACAAGTTTACGAATCTTGTCGATGTCTGCACCCTTTTTACCGATGACCACGCCCGGACGCGCCGAATGAATGGTCACGCGGCACTTCTTGTGCGGACGCTCAATGATGATCTTCGAAATTGCGGCCTGCTTCAGTGTCTTCATCAGCACTTCGCGGATTTTCATGTCTTCATGCAACAACTGGCCGTATTCAGCCTTGTTTGCATACCAACGTGAATCCCATGTGCGGTTGATGCCGAGGCGCAGACCGATTGGATTGACTTTTTGTCCCATTTGTCTCTCCTCAGGCCGACTTAGCAGCGGACTTGGCTTCGACAGCCTTGGCTTCAACTTCACGAAGAACGATGGTCAGATTCGAAAATGGCTTCTCGATACGACCGGCGCGGCCACGTGCACGGGGGCTAAAACGCTTCATGACCATTGCCTTGCCCACATAGGCTTCGGCGACAATCAAATCATCCACATCCAGGGAGTGGTTGTTCTCAGCGTTTGCAATGGCGCTTTCAAGCGTCTTCTTAACGTCATGGGAGATGCGCTTGCGCGAGAATGTCAAATCGGCAAGTGCACCGGAGACTTTCTTACCGCGGATCATTTGCGCTACAAGGTTCAGCTTCTGCGGGCTCACGCGCACCATGCGCAGAACCGCCTTAGCTTCATTATCCTTGAGGGCGCGAGGTGTTTTAGGCTTTGACATCTCTTACGACCTTTTTGCCTTCTTGTCCGCAGCGTGACCTGTAAAGGTCCGTGTTGGAGCAAATTCACCAAACTTGTGGCCGATCATCTCTTCCGAAACCTGCACCGGCACATGCTTGTGGCCGTTGTAGACGCCGAAAGTCAAACCGACAAACTGCGGCAAGACAGTGGAGCGACGGCTCCAAATCTTGATAATATCAGACCGCTTCGAAGTGCTGGCCGCTTCTGCCTTTTTGAGCAGATAGCCATCGACGAATGGTCCCTTCCAAATTGAACGTGACATTCGTTAGCCCTTCTTCTTCCGGTCGTGACGCGACGCAACGATGAAACGTGTCGTCTGTTTGTTGTTACGGGTTTTTGCACCCTTGGCTGACTTACCCCAAGGCGAAACAGGGTGACGACCACCGGAAGTACGGCCTTCGCCGCCGCCGTGTGGATGGTCAACCGGGTTCATGGTCACGCCGCGGTTGTGAGGCTTCTGGCCTAACCAGCGGTTACGACCAGCCTTACCAAGGCTAATGTTCATGTGGTCAGGATTCGAAACCGCGCCGATTGTGGCGAAGCACTGCCCATGGATCAGGCGCTGTTCGCCCGAGTTCAAACGAAGCGATACATAGCCTTGATCACGGCCGACGATCTGCGCGTAGGTCCCCGCCGAACGTGCGATGGAACCGCCGCCGCCAATCTTCATTTCCACATTGTGCACGATGGTGCCAACGGGAATGTTTAACAGCGGCATCGCATTGCCTGGCTTAACGTCAACCTGCTGACCGGCAATAACCGAGTCGCCAGCGCTGAGGCGCTGAGGAGCCAAAATATATGCCAGTTCTCCGTCAGCATATTTGATCAGCGCAATAAACGCCGTGCGGTTCGGATCATATTCCAAACGCTCAACGGTTGCCGCCACATCATGCTTGCGACGTTTGAAGTCGACAATACGATAGGTCTGCTTATGTCCACCACCGCGAAAACGCACGGTGATACGACCTGTGTTGTTTCTGCCGCCCTTAGACGACTTGCCCTCTGTGAGGGACTTGACCGGCTTGCCCTTGTAAAGCTCGCTACGATCAACGATCACCAGCTGGCGAAGCCCGGGAGTGATCGGCTTATATGCCTTCAATGCCATGGTTTCAGTTTCCCTTAAAGGCCAGTGGTAATGTCGATCTTATGGCCCTCGGCGAGGGTCACGACCGCATTCTTGATATCCGAGCGTGTGCCGCGCATTCCGCGGAACAGCTTGGTCTTGCCCATGCGAATGAGCGTGTTAACCGACTTCACCTTGACATCAAACAGCTTTTCGACGGCTGCCTTGATCTGCGGCTTGGTGGCGTCCTTACGCACCCGGAACACAACCTGGTTGTATTCAGAGGCCATGGTTGCCTTTTCAGTAATCACTGGGGACACGATGACGTCGTAATGACGCGGGTCCATTGCAATACGCGGTGCCTTGCTCATTTGAACCGCGCCTCCAGCGCTTCAACTGCAGCCTTCGTCAACACCAGCTTATGGCGGCGAAGGATGTCGTAAACATTGATGCCCTGCACTGGCAGAACGTCGATATGAGGAATGTTGCGAGCCGCCATGCTGAAACCAGCATCAACCTGCGCACCATCGATAATCAAAGCGTTCGACAAGCCTAGAGTTGCCAGATGACCCAGCACAACCTTGGTCTTGGCCTCAGCGGCGTGAGCATCCGACAGGATGACCAGTTCACCCGCCTGAGCTTTGGCCGAAAGTGCATGGCGCAGCGCCAGAGCACGAACCGCCTTGGGAAGGTCATGCGCATGAGAGCGCGTAACCGGACCAAATGCGCGGCCACCACCACGAAACTGCGGCGCGCGCGCCGAGCCGTGACGGGCGGAACCGGTGCCCTTCTGCTTGAACATCTTCTTGCCGGTGCGCCAAATATCAGCGCGACCCTTTGTTTCGTGAGTGCCAGCCTGGCGCTTTGCCAACTGATAGCGCACCATGCGGGCGATCAAATCCTGACGTGGGTCAAGACCGAAAATCGCATCGCTCAATTCAACCGAACCGGCGCTCTTACCGTCGAGAGAGGAGACATCAATCTTCATCACATAGCCTCCTTCTTGATTTCAGAAA
>JANXSV010000449.1 GCA_025356505.1 Methylovirgula sp. | reverse complement strand
CCCATCGCCATGCCGGCCACGGTTGTAAACCCTATCAAGCCCCAAAACGGCGATAAACCAAATAGAACTGCTCCCGTTGCACCGGCGAAACCAATATGGGAGAGCGCGTGGCCTGCAAATGTCTGGCTCCGCAGCACTAAAAAATACCCGACTGACGCAGCAACGATTGCGACTACCCCGCTTCCGATAAGGGAAATTTGGATAAATGTGAGCTCACTCATGGCTACCGCCAAAGGTTGAGCCGAGATGAGAATCGCCACCTTCATGGGCGCTTTCCTCCAACGGAATCCCGCTTTCCATGACAAAAATCCGGCCATTTACCCGAATCACTTCAATGTCGGCGCCGTAGAGACCGGATAAAACAGGAGAAGTGATGACATCGTTGACTTTGCCGAGAAGGGCATTTCCCTGACCCATGTATAGGACCTGGTCAATGATGCCCAAAAGCGGGTTAATTTGATGAGCGCTGAACAAAACTGTGATGTTGAGTTGGCGTTGAATGCGATGGATGAGCTCAATGATATCGTGGGTCCGAGCTGGATCCAAGCTCATCAGCGGTTCATCCAAAAGAAGAATACGCGGGGACGTCATAAGGCACTGCGCCAGCAAAACACGCTGACGCTCGCCGCCCGATAATTGCGAAAACATGCGGCGTTGCAGAGCTTCTGCACCGACTTGCTCAAGAGCCCTTTCAACAGCACGCTTTTTGGCTCTTGAGGTCGAAGGCAAGCCCCACCTTTCTCCCAACCAGCTGCTACCCAGAAAATCCCCGACTTCTAGACGCAAATCTTGTCTGGTGCTGCGCATCTGCGGAACGTAACCGATGGTTGGGTCGCCGCGTGAGGCCGCTTTCCCAAAAATCGAAATCTGCCCGGTCGTAGGTGTAATGAGTCCGAGTACGGACTGGAATAGAGTTGTTTTACCGGCTCCGTTGGACCCCAGAACCCCAATAAAGGTCCCATCGGGGATTGTCAGGTTGATATTTTTTAAAACGGCACGTTGACCGCGGACAATTGTTAGGTTGTCCAGAACAATCGCACTCATTGTAACAATGCCTTGATCAAGGCGTCGATTTGGAAAGTCATCCAGTCCTGGTATTTTGTATTTGCAGGCTCAGTCTCTGAAACCCCAACTGTGGGAATATGGTTTTTTTCAGCTAACGCCTTTAGCTTGCTCACTGTTGGCGAACTCACTTGGGAATTGTATAAGAATGCCCGCACTTTTTTACGTTTCAGATCATCTTCAAACGCAATTATATCCGAAACGCTGGGTTCGGCGTTATTGAGGATGGCCAGCTGGAACGCCTTGTTTCGCATATCCAGGCGGAGTGCCTCTGCCATGTATCCAAAAACAGGCTCGGATGCGGTTACCGGTAAGCCTCTGATTTTTTCAGCGGAAGTGGAAATGTGCAGTTTCAGTGCTTGAAGGGTGCGCTGGAAGCGATCACGATTTTCCGCATATTCGACTTTGTGGTCAGGATCTTTCGCCATAAGGCGCAGCGCAATTTCATCCGCGGTCTGGCTTATGACATCAACGTCGTACCAAAGATGCGGGTTATCCCCTTTTGACTTGTGAGTTAAACTTGCAACGTCGAGCAAGTCCGGTTTGCGGGATTCGGGTATCAGCTTTGTCATCCAGGCATCATATCCGGCGCCGTTGACAATGATCATCGAAGCCGACTGTAAGCTTGAAATTATTGATGGGCTGGCTTCAAATATATGCGGGTCTTGATCCGGATTGTTTAAAACCGAGGTTACAATGACGTGGTTCGCTCCAATTTGCTCGGCGACGTCGCCGTAGAAGTTTTCTGCAGCGACAATTTTGATCGGCTCAGATGCTTGAGCGGTAGCTATAAAGCCGGTCACTATGCCTATCAAAAGTGCCTTCATGGTCTCTCAAGCGCTTGGCCGACGGATTATGAGTGATGCCCGGAGTATACCTCGAGGGGCGCTAAAACAATGCCCTGAGCGACACTTTGAATCATTTAAAGTTGTTGTACTTGGAAAGGCCTGCAATTTTTTAACAGCTTGCTTTGAGATAGCAGTCGGGTGACAGGTTGACGTTCGAAAACCGCTGCCCAGACTATATCATTTGCCCGGATAGCAGCGTCGCATTTCACACCGTTCAAGCTTTGCATGATGTTTGCAAGAGTGTTAAGGGCAGAGAACGATCGGTTAGGTTGGCCGCGTGTTGTGAACTTTTCGTTTCGAAGCGAATGAATCGCAGCTAAGATCGAATCTGGACGGGCAAAGGTTTGGAAATGCGGGCGGCTTTGGGAGGTCCCAGACTGTTATTGCGTCGGCTCCGCGAGATAATGGCGGAACCGATTAATGCACAGGTGCGCCTTGATAAAATCGTTATCAACATCGCATCGAACATGGTCGCCGAAGTTTGCTCGGTCTACGTGCAGCGTTCAGATGGACGGCTAGAACTTTTTGCGACCGAAGGTTTGAAACGCGAAGCGGTGCATTTAACAACCATGAGGGCGGGAGAAGGCTTGGTTGGTTTGATTGCCTCGACGGCAGAACCTCTTGCTTTATCAGATGCGCAGGCAAACCCGGCCTTCTCATTCAAGCCCGAGACAGGCGAAGAAATTTACCAGTCGTTTCTAGGTGTGCCTATCTTGCGTGGGGGTAACACGCTCGGTGTTCTGGTCGTGCAGAATCGTGCACGTCGGGTATATCCCGAAGAAGAAGTTGAGGTTCTCGAAACTACAGCAATGTTGCTGGCTGAAATGATCGCATCGGGAGAGTTGCAATCTCTGGCGCAGCCAGGAGCGGCAATCGCAATGACCGGGGCAATGTCGCTTAAAGGCATTGGCATCGTTGAAGGTGTTGGTCTCGGCTATGTGGTGTTGCATCAGCCACGCGTTGTGGTCAAAAAAATAGTTGCAGAAGATACGGCAAGCGAAGCGGCGAGACTTGATGCCGCTATTGAGCAAATGCGCGCTTCGATCGATGCCCTGATTGAGCGAGGCACCCAGACAGGCCCAGGCGAGCATCGAGAAATTTTAGAAACCTTCCGCATGTTTGCCAACGATCGCGGGTGGCTACGGCGTTTGCGCGAGGCGGTAGCAACGGGTCTTACGGCAGAAGCTGCTGTCGAAAGGGTGCAAAATGATGCGCGGGCGCGCCTGCAACGCTCTACCGATCCCTATATGCGTGAGCGGTTGCATGATCTTGACGAACTTGCCGATAGGCTGCTGCACCAGCTTACTGGACAAACGCTGATAGTAGACCAAGCGAGCATACCGGAAAATGCGATTCTGGTTGCGCGTTCGATGGGTCCGGCAGCTCTACTCGACTATGATCGGAGTCGGTTGAGGGGTCTGGTCATAGAAGATGGTGGTGCTTCATCCCACGTGGCGATTGTGGCTCGCTCACTCGGCATCGCAATGGTGGGCGACGTTTCAAATATCACGACGATTGTCGAAACGGGCGACGCGATTATCGTCGACGGTGCCACAGGAGATGTACAGGTCCGCCCGCAGCCAGATGTTGAAGCAGCTTACGGTGAGAAAGCCCGCCTGCGCGCCAGACGACAAGAGAGATATCGCGGTTTAAGAGATATTCCTCCGGTCACTAAAGATGGCGTTCAAATCGATCTCCATATGAATGCGGGGCTGCTTGTTGACGCCCGCCATGTGGAAGAGTCAGGCGCCGCATCAATTGGACTGTTTAGAACAGAGTTGCAATTTATGGTGGCGGCCCAGTTTCCCCGCGCGGCTCAACAGTTTGCTCTCTACAAAAGTATCCTTGATGCCGTCCCGGACAAGCCCGTTACTTTTCGCACCCTCGATATCGGCGGAGATAAAATTTTACCGTATATGACGCGCCTCGATGAAGAGAATCCGGCGCTCGGCTGGCGTGCTTTAAGGATAGGGTTGGACAGGCCAGCTTTATTGAGGGCTCAACTGCGCGCTCTGTTGCGCGCCGGCGCGGGGCGCGAGCTGCGCATCATGTTTCCAATGGTGACCATGACCAACGAATTCGATCTTGCGAAAGCGATGGTTGAGCGGGAAATCAAGCATTTGTTGCGCCATGGCCATGGCGTGCCTAGTTCCTTAAAACTGGGTATCATGGCGGAAGTACCGAGTGTTCTTTGGCAACTTGATGAAATCATGCAACGCGTGGATTTCGTATCCGTGGGGTCAAACGATCTTTTCCAATATGTCATGGCGGTAGATCGAGAAAATAAGCGGGTGTCAGGCAGGTATGATCTCCTGGCACCGCCTGTTTTGAGGGCTCTGAAAAGTATTTGCGTTTCAGGGGAAGCTTATAAAATCCCGGTCACTCTGTGTGGGGAGATGGGTGGGCGGCCTATCGAAGCTATGGCACTCGCAGCACTAGGCTATAGAGGACTATCGATGAGCGCGTCGTCGATAGGTCCGGTTAAGGCAATGCTGTTAGCACTTGATGTTGCCGATCTAACGGTAAAAATGGATGGCTGGCTCGGCAGACTCGACGGGTCGACAACTTTGCGACCTCTTTTGAAAGATTATGCGCAGAGGCATGAAATCCCTGTGTAAAATTGGATTTTTTTAACCTCCGCAATTTAATTCCAGGTTTTTTGATGCTTCCCAACGATAAACTAGATCTTATTCTGCGTAGGCACGAAGAAATTTCGTCGCGGCTGGAACAGCAGGCGGATGCGGTAACTTTCGTAGCTTTGTCCCGCGAACTTGCGGAGATCGACGGTTTGGTTCAACTCATCCGAACTCACCGCACTCTCGAGGAGGAAGCGCGCGATGCCGCTACACTTGTCAGCGAAAGCGCTGACGCCGATATGCGTGAAATGGCTGAAGATGAGCAGCGCGCACTCCAGTCTAAACTGGAAAATTCAGAACATCAGATCCGCATGGAATTGCTGCCGAAAGATTCTGCGGATGAAAAAAGCGCCATTTTAGAAGTAAGAGCAGGTACAGGAGGAGATGAGGCGGCTATCTTCGCTGGTGATTTGTTCCGGATGTATCAGCGTTACGCCGAAGGAAGAGGTTGGCGCGTAGAAGTAATGTCCATGTCTGAAGGGACGGTTGGCGGCTATAAAGAGGTGATTGCAGAGGTCAACGGCAAGGGAGTCTTTGCCAAATTAAAATTTGAAAGCGGTGTCCATCGCGTGCAGCGGGTCCCAGACACAGAGACGCAAGGGCGTGTGCACACCTCTGCTGCTACAGTGGCTGTTCTCCCCGTTGCCGAAGAAGTGGATGTCGAAATTAAAGACTCAGACTTAAAGATAGATACGATGCGGGCTCAAGGTGCTGGTGGTCAGCACGTCAACAAGACTGAAAGTGCCATTCGGATCACCCATATCCCGACGGGAACCATCATCTTTGTTCAGGAAGAGCGCTCGCAGCATAAAAACCGGGCAAGGGCGATGTCACTCCTGAGGTCGAGAATTTACGACGAAGAGCGCAGCAAGCTTGATGCAGCGCGAGCTGCAGATCGGCGCGGTCAGGTGGGTAGCGGCGACCGATCCGAGCGTATTCGCACATATAATTTTCCTCAGGGTCGACTCACAGATCACCGCATCAACCTCACCTTGTATAAGCTGGACAAAATCATAACGGGTGAGGCCCTTGATGAAGTGATCGAGCCGCTTATCACCGAACATCAGGCAGCGCAGCTCGCAGCGAGCGAGACGTGACCCTTGGTGAATGCCTAAGAGCGGCTGTTAAAAAACTTGAGACTTCTGGCGTTGCCATGAGCTCGCTTGAGGCGCGATATCTGCTGTGTGAGGCTGGGGATTTCACTCAACCTCAATTATTACTTGATACCGAAATAGCGGTATCGCCAAAAGTCGCGCAACTCATGGACACTTTGGTTGAGCGGCGGGTGAGGGGCGAACCTTTGTCGCGCATCCTTGGCCATGCAGAGTTTTGGGGCTTAAGCTTAACAGTAACGCCAGCCGTGTTGGACCCCCGTGGTGACACAGAAACGTTAGTGCGTGCCGCGCGCACTCTTATGGGAGAGCGTCTTGAGGAACGGCTTCGCATTCTTGATCTTGGCACAGGTTCCGGGGCGCTGCTTTGCGCACTTCTCTCGGAATTCAAAGCTTCATGGGGCGTGGGAGTGGATATATCTTTTGCAGCTTCAGTTAATGCCAAGCAAAACCTGATGCTCAATGGCTTAGACGGTCGCGGTTCGGTATTATCAGGTGACTGGTCCAAGTCGTTAATAGGTGGTTTTGATCTCATCATCTCAAATCCGCCCTATATTGAACATGGCGCTATTTCCGAACTGGCCGTCGAAGTGAGGGATTACGATCCGGCTTTGGCGCTAGATGGTGGAACTGACGGTTATGATTGCTATAGAGAGATAATTCCAGATTTGCCCCGACTGTTGAACAGTGGCGGTTGGGCTATTTTTGAGGCAGGCGCCGGACAGGCCGGAGCTATTAAAGCTACGCTTGAATCGTCCGGCTTTACCGATGCAGTAGGTTTTGAAGACTATGGCGGCCATGAACGAGCGATCGCAGTTCGCAAAAGCTTTTAAACAACCGTAGTCTGTCACCTTGATTTTACATAACAATTTAACACTTGGCTGCACGTGTAAAAACGTGTAAACACCAAAATAGATTCGTTTTTTGCAGTGCGCCGGGGAACACTTCAGGTCTGCGCCAGAGAAACGGGAACCTCCCTTTTTATTGTGCTTTTAAAGCTTGCCGATAGGTAAGCAAATCAAACTACCGAGCAGGACGGCTGAACTGGCAAGGTCTTTGGGCATTCAAGGCTATCTTGATTTTATCTCACGATATCTGATCAGTATTACCAGTGCTAAGTTCAGTCGCTGCCATGGTTCGAAAGAGCTTAGGGATCAATAATCGGGACAAACGTTGGTCACGGCACTTGAAAAGCCTGCCGCCACCATGTCGGAAATATTTCGATCAAAAGATGACAAGAAAGTTAAGGAATTTCGATGCGACCTGGTCAAAATAAGCAAAGAATGCGCGGGCGGAATAACAACAATAATAATAATGGCAATAACGGCCGCAAGGGCCCAAATCCGCTGACACGTTCGTTCGAGTCGAACGGGCCAGACGTAAAGATCCGCG
>JANXSV010000421.1 GCA_025356505.1 Methylovirgula sp. | reverse complement strand
TCTGCAATTAACGGTCAAGAATTTTTGCAGCGTGTTTTTGATAGCACCGGTCTCAAGTTGGAGATCATTGATCGTGAGACAGAAGCTCGGCTCGCCGTAGCAGGCTGTTCGGTTCTAGCTGATCCAGATGCGGAATCAGTTCTGATTTTCGATATTGGCGGCGGGTCTTCCGAAATTGTTTGGCTTGAACGGGATGCGACCTCTCCTAAAGACGGTCTAATGCGCGCTTGGACGTCACTCCCTCTTGGCGTTGTTTCACTGGCGGAAAAGTTTGGCGGTATGGACGTCACGCCGCAAACCTACGAAACAATTGTCGATTTTGTCGAGTCCAGCATGAGTGGTTTTCTCGCCGAAACCCGAAACCTCGCGCGAACGGGCTCATTTCATTTGCTGGGTACGTCAGGCACAGTGACTACAATTGCGGGTGTGCACCTCAATCTGGCCAAATACGATCGCCGCATGGTAGATGGGTTGTGGATGAGTGACGTTGAGGTTTCTGCCGCAATAGGCAAGTTGCGTTCGATGACTTATGCCGAACGTGCGAGCAACTGCTGTATCGGGCCCGAACGGGCAGATTTGGTGCTCGCCGGATGTGCGATTTTTGAAGCTATACGTCGAAAGTTTCCCGCGCCCCGTACGCGTATTGCCGATCGTGGGCTTCGAGAAGGAATGCTAACTCAAATGATGCGCAAAGACCAAGTGTGGCTCGGGTCGCACTCTGTCGGGGGACGGCCATGAGTTTAAAATCCGGTTCTGGCGGGCGGGCAGGTGGGCGGTCACTCAAAGTAAGAGTTAAGACCGCACATAAACGATCTTTGTCCTCGACAAACTGGTTGCAGCGCCAGTTGAACGATCCTTTTGTAGCGCTGGCAAAGCGCGAAGGGTATCGCTCGCGCGCAGCATTCAAACTGCTTGAAATGGAAGACCGCTACAACCTGCTGAAACCAGGCATGCGCATCGTGGATCTTGGCGCGGCGCCTGGCGGCTGGTCGCAGATCGCCGCCACTAGGGTGAATAGCCTTGGCGATAAGCCAGGCCCGCAGGGCATGGTAGTCGGTATTGATTTGCTCGACATCGAACCGATTGCCGGGGTCAATTTTGCGGTGATGGATTTTCTGGATAATGACGCTCCGGCAAAGCTGCGCGCCATGTTGGGGGCCGATGGTATTGGCGAACTCGCTGACGGCGTAATGTCGGATATGGCCGCCAATACAACGGGCCACAAGAAAACCGACCATCTCAAAATTGTCGCACTAGCGGAGCTTGCGATTGAATTTGCCCGCGAGATTCTTGCGCCCGGTGGATTTTTTGTGGCCAAAGTATTTCAAGGCGGCACCGAAGGTGAGTTGCTCACCAATTTGAAGAAGGACTTTACCACAGTCAGGCATGTGAAACCTGAGGCCAGCCGGGCAGGTTCGGCCGAGCTTTATGTGCTGGCTACAGGTTTTCGTGGCAAAGTCTAAAATTACAGTTTTTATGACTTGCCACATAGGGCGCATGCAATTATACGAACCTCACTCGAGTTCGAACAGGGCTTGCAGTTGACTTGAGCGGTGTTCGTCTATCGGTTAGGACACCAGCCTTTCACGTTGGGAAGAGGGGTTCGATTCCCCTACGCCGCACCAAGCAACTTTACGTTCTATGCCAAGCGGTTTTCGCTTTGGGCTAGCGGTCTTCACCGAGTTAAATCAAACATAGTTGGTTGCTTGCTGAGAAAGTGAGTGGCAGACACACGCGGCTCATGTCTAGCCTATCCGTCGCGCGGCACTACCAAAGCGCCACCCTCAGCGCTCACTGTCTTTGATTTGCGAAGTATTTATTAAAGGAATTTCCGAAGCTTACGCGCAGATTTGGCGAACACATATCAATTTTAAGACAATGGCATAGTGCCTGAATGATCGGTCTCGCGAGCTACTTGACACATTACTGTAATCAAGATCGTATTACGTGCTCGAATTGATGGCGGGTCAGCGTTTGGCCTGCTGCTACGGGAGCTCCAAATGACCCATCACAACACACCAAAAGCATGGACCAACGCTTTACTGAGCATGACATCGCTCGCGGCTTTGGCGACTGTTGCAAGCGTGTCTCTTGCACGCGCCGACGCTATGGACGATCTGGCCGCTGCTGCCAAAAAGGAAGGGGAGTTGACTATTATCGCGGTTCCGCACGACTGGTGCGGCTACGGCGATGTCATCGATGGCTTCAAAAAGAAGTACGGCTTGACGCTGAATGAACTGAACCCCGATGGCTCGTCGGCTGACGAAATAGAAGCCATTAAGGCCAACAAAGGCAACAAGGGTCCCCAGGCTCCAGACGTTATCGACGTTGGATTGTCGTTT
The DNA here is from genome assembly GCA_025356505.1 of Methylovirgula sp. GTDB lineage: Bacteria > Pseudomonadota > Alphaproteobacteria > Rhizobiales > Beijerinckiaceae > JANXSV01. Next base: position 6,233 of record JANXSV010000421.1, on the reverse strand, counting down.
GGTCCGACAGCAAAGGCCGACGGTCTGATCCAGCCCTACAAAGTATCGACCTGGGCTTCGATCCCGGACAGCGCCAAAGATGCTGACGGTTTCTGGTATGGCGATTATTATGGCGTGATGGCGCTGGCCGTGAATGTCGATCTGGTCAAGACAATACCAACTGACTGGGCCGACTTGTTGAAGCCGGAATACAAGAATAGCTTCGCGCTCTCGGGTGACCCCCGCGGTGCCAATCAGGCCATTCAAGCGGTGGTTGCCGCCGGTCTGGCTGGTAATGGTAACGACATCGCTAAGGCTGGTGAAGCCGGTTTGAAGTTCTTCGCCGATCTGAACAAGGCCGGCAATTTCGTGCCCGTGACCGGAAAAGCTGGAACGTTGGCCCAAGGCGCAACCCCGATCGTTGCTTTGTGGGATTACAACGCTTTGGCCGCTCGTGACAGCCTGAAGGGCAATCCGAAGGTGGAAGTTGTCGTGCCCAAGAGCGGCGTAGTCGCCGGTGTTTACGTTCAGGCAATCAGCGCTTTTGCACCGCACCCTGCAGCTGCAAAGCTCTGGATGGAATACCTTTATTCCGACGAAGGCCAGATTGGTTGGCTGAAGGGTTATTGCCACCCGATCCGCTTCAACGATCTGGTTTCCAAGAAGCTGGTGCCCGCCGAAGTGCTCGCCAAACTGCCTCCGGCAGAGGCCTACGCCAAGGCTATGTTCCCCACCCTCGATCAGCAGAGCGCCACCAAGGAAGTTGTTTCCAAGCAGTGGGATGCGACGGTGGGTGCAACTGTTGCCAAGTAAGGCACCGGGTAGAGCATTTTAACCAAATTTGCCCTGCGCACACGCCGCGCAGGGCGGATTTGTGATTCTTGCGGCACCTATTCCGCCATGGTCTCTTCCGGCATGACCTATTCCGGCTTGTCGCTGCACGTTTGTTGGATGAATCGTTTTGTCTTCGGTATCTACGCTCACCGCCACACAACCTATCGAAATGGAACGGCCAAAGGTGGATATCGTCGCCTGGCTCGGCCTCATGCCGTTCGTTCTGTTTTCGCTATTCTTTCTCATCATCCCGACAGGATTGCTGCTGGCAGGCGCTTTTTTTGATAAGGATGGCGCATTTACTTTCGCCAACATCATCGGCCTGTCTAAGCCTTCTATTGTGGCGTCCTATGTCCTTAGTCTGCAGATCAGCGCCGCCTCGGCTCTGGGCGGAGCGTTGATCGGCGCGGTGCTCGCCACGTCTGTGGTGCATGGCGGCCTCCCGACCTGGCTGCGGCCGGTTTTAAACACGTTCTGCGGGGTGGCCTCCAATTTTGCCGGTCTGCCATTGGCTTTTGCCTTTATCGCCACAGTGGGTCGGTTGGGCGTGGTTACCCTGCTGCTCAAATTTGTGGGATTGGATCTTTATGGCAACGGTTTCACCCTGTTCAATTTTTGGGGTCTTACGCTTACGTATCTATACTTTCAAATCCCTTTAATGGTGCTCATTCTGACCCCCGCGCTGGATGGTTTGAAAAAGGAATGGAGCGAGGCATCCGCCATTCTGGGTGCCAGTGTCTGGCAGCACTGGTATTATGTCAGCCTGCCGATTTTGTGGCCAAGCCTGCTCGGCTCGACACTGCTACTGTTTGCTAATGCATTCGGGGCGGTGGCAACGGCGACCGCTCTCACCGGTGCCTCGTTGAACATTGCCCCAATCTTGCTGTTTGCGCAGATCCGGGGGGATGTGCTGCATGATCCAAACCTGGGCTATGCCTTGGCGCTGGGCATGGTGTTGATCACCGGCTTGTCCAATGTGGGGTATATTCTGCTCACGAGTCGGACGGCGCGGTGGCTGCGATGAAGCAAAGTTCTTTAGGCGCATGGATCGCCTTCATTCTTGGCGCGTCGTATTTTCTCATCCCGCTGCTGGCGACGTTTGAATTTTCGCTGCGCATGCTGCGTGGCCAGTATAGTTTTGAAGCCTATCGCGTGGTGTTCGAGCAGACCCGCTTTCAGGAAAGTTTTAGCTATTCGCTCGTGCTGGCATTGGCCACCGTTGTGCTGGGTGTGCTTATTGTGGTGCCAGCGGCCTATTTTGTGCAACTACGGCTGCCTAAATTGCGTCCGGCGGTGGAATTCGTCACGCTGTTGCCGCTGGTCATACCAGCCATCGTGCTCGTATTCGGCTATTTGCGAATGTATAATTCGTCCTCAATCTTACCGTTGACCGGATCGACGCTGGGAACGGACCTACTACTAACGCTGGGCTACGTGGCGCTGGCCTTGCCCTATATGTATCGCTCGGTCGATACTGGGCTGCGCGCTATTGATATCCGCACGCTGACGGAGGCGGCGCAAAGTCTGGGAGCCAATTCGGCCACCATTCTGTTCCGGGTCATCCTGCCAAATATCCGCTCGGCTATTCTGGGCGGGGCTTTTTTGACCTTTGCCATTGCTATCGGTGAATTCACTTTTGCCAGCCTGCTAGATCGTCCGGCTTTTGGCCCCTATCTACAATGGATTGGTTCAAACAAGGCCTATGAGCCGCCCGCTTTGGCGATCATGTCGTTTTTTATAACTTGGGCGGTCATGGGCGTTATGCAAATGGTTGTGTCCGGCCGACGGGGCACGCGATGAATTTTGTGACGATCAGCCAGTTGGTGAAGAATTATGGCACCAATAAAGTGGTGCGCGGGCTGGATCTGGGTATCAGGCGCGGCGAATTCGTGTCTCTGCTAGGCCCCAGCGGCTGCGGCAAGACCACAGTGCTGAGGATGGTGGCAGGGTTTGAGACCGCCAGTTCCGGCACCATCACCATAGATGGGGAAAACGTCACTTCCCTGACACCGGCCAAGCGAAATGTCGGCATGGTGTTTCAGGCCTATGCTCTATTTCCCAATATGACCGTGACAGGCAATGTGGGTTTTGGCATGAAAATCGCCGGTCGACCCGCCGCTGAGATCAAGGCCCGCGTGGCCGAAATGCTGGATTTGGTGAAGCTCTCCAATTTTGGCGATCGCTACCCCTATCAGCTTTCTGGCGGCCAGCAGCAACGTGTGGCGCTCGCCCGTGCGCTGGCTATCAAACCCCGTGTGTTATTGCTGGACGAACCGCTTTCGGCGCTTGATGCTAAAATCCGCGTTTCGCTGCGAGAAGAGATCCGTGCGATGCAGCGCGATCTAGGCATCACGACGATTTTTGTTACCCATGATCAGGAAGAAGCTCTCTCGATATCAGACCGCATCGTGGTTATGAACGCAGGCAACGCGGAGCAGGTGGGAACGCCCTTCGAAATTTATAATCGTCCTAGCACCAAGTTCGTGGCGGGCTTCGTAGGGACGCTCAATCAGTTCAAGGCCGTTCGTACAGCGGGCGGCTACGACATTGAGGGGCAACTGGTTTCAAGTGACGCCGCGGGGCAGGCTGCGCCTGGAACAAAGGTGACTTTGGCTTTACGGCCTGAAGCCATGTCCCTCGAGGCATCTCCTCAGCGGAGTAACTCCCTGCGCGGCGTCATTGAGGAAGTCAGCTTTCTCGGGTCTGTCGTTCGCATCCGCGTTGCGTTTGGTTCGAACAAGGCTTCGTTCGATATTTTCAATAACCCAAACGCAGCGCCGCCGCACCGGGGCGCAGAAGTTCTGTTGCATTTTAACCCGGACGACATTTTGGTGCTGGCTGCCTGAGGGCCCCGTTGAAGACAGGATTTCTGGGGTTAATCAGTCTTGGACTGTGTTTGAAACTGCATTTTTGGGTTCGGAAGAAGCCCCGGACCTGATTTGGCCTGAATTGCTGCATTTGGCCGACTTTTGGCCTATGTGGCCTGAAAACTAGCCCAAATGTCGGCCAAACATGTACTTGCAAGTCATTGATATAATTGTAGTATTTACTTTCATGTTCAGCATGGCCGATTTTTGCTGTCGTGAAAATTCCAAATTTTACAGAAGCGCGGGCTGTTCGAGGCATGTTTGAGGCGCCGTTTTTACGAAACATCAATCGCATCGCGGTGAATTAATGTACCATCTTTGTCAAAGAGTAAGGCCTTCAGACCCATTGGATTCTACCGTGGTACGCATTTTCAAAAATTTGTATCGCTGCGCTTTCGGTTAATTTCACTGGATTACCACCGGCGGTGGGATCGATAATTGCCATTTTGGCCATCTCTAAGACCCTATCTAGCGGAACTCCAAGCTCCTTAAGAGTATGTGCAATGCCGATTTCTTTGCGCAGTGCCAGTAGCCAAGACTCAAACGCTTCAAAACTAGCCTCGAGGCCCATATAAGCTGCCAGCCTGGCAATCTGCTGTTCTATAGCTGATCTATTGAACGCAAGGACATATGGCATAAATACTGCGTTTGTTAGGCCATGATGCGTATTGTACAATGCCCCCACCGGGTGCGAGACCGAATGAATTGCGCCGAGACCTTTTTGGAACGCCGTCGCGCCCATGGCCGCAGCGGCCATCATATCAGCGCGAGCATTGATATCTGCTCCATTATGAAATGCACGGCTTAAGGACTGTTTGACAAGGCGAATTCCCTCGACGGCAATGCCATCCGCCATAGGGTGGAATCCCGGCGCGCAATAGGCTTCTAGACAGTGCGCAAGGGCGTCCATGCCCGTTCCGGCTGTCAATTTAGCAGGAAGGCTAACCGTCAGCTCGGGATCGCAGATCGTTATTTTTGGCATCATGCCAGGGTGAAAAATTACTTTTTTTGTGTGCGTTGACACTTGCGTGATCACGCCCGCGCGTCCGACCTCCGAACCAGTCCCTGCGGTTGTCGGTACAGCGACTATGGGACAAATTGCATCTGGATTTGCCTTGGTCCACCAGTCTCCAACATCTTCAAAATCCCACATGGGAAGAGTTTGTCCTGCCATCAAGGCTATAACCTTGCCTACGTCTAGAGCCGAACCACCGCCAAATGCGATGACCCCGTCATGTTTTCCTGCACGCATAACACTTAAGCCGTCGTAGACGTTGGATTCTGTCGGGTTGGATTTGACCTTTGAAAACAGTGTTACATTCAGACGGGCAGTTTGCAGTTGCCTCATCACTTTATCGACTATGGGTAACGATGAGAGGCCCGCGTCAGTTACAAGGAGAGGCGCGCTCATTCCAGACTGTCGGCAAGCACTTGATAGCTCAGCTATGCGTCCCGCACCAAACCATACAGTTGTTGGGTAGTTCCAGTTAGATTGTGAAGACATTTGGCCTCAGATTTTTATTTTTAGATGAAAGCTCTTGGGACGGGTCAACATCGAATACGCTATTTCTGACAAGCTCGCACCTCGTCCCGTATCGTTTACGCCTGTGCAAGCCTGTCAAGGGTCAAGATAATCACATCTGTTCATGAATAAAGTACCTGTTTCAAGTTCACGCCCGATTCTGTGTGCTTCCGAAGCATCTTGGGTCCAAAATGGAAGCTGTAATCTGACGGCCTCGGCGTTGTCCCTGGCTTTCATGATTCTCATGACCGGCCCAAAGTTCTCTGCTTTCATGAGCGCCCTCGGGTGATCAGCATTTGTCAAAATCTGGGTGCAACGTAGTTGCCAATGACGATGTCAACTGCAAAGCGTTTGCATGTGCAACACGCCCCACCCAACTAGAAGATGTACAGACGAGTGTTCTAATTAACGACATTCCAAACATATGCGCAGGTGAACTTTATTGCTTTAAGAAGAAAATGGTTCCAAGGAGCAGTTAAAAGAATTTCGCGTGGTTTGCGCCTTGGAAACCGCGAAAGCTCGCCGTTTAGGGCTGGGCACAACGCGGGGCGAGGGCCGCCATGGCCAGAACTCGCTCTTCCACACCCTAGATTTCTCCGCCATATCGCACTGGACGGCCCATTTGCATGGCGAGTTCAAGAACAACTTCGTCATTCATCGCCTTTAAAGCGTCTAAAAATCGCAAAACTGCAGTAATTCGGACGTCGGGAGGCTGTTTTGCCCATATGGGCTGATTGAGGCGCGCCTTGGCCAAATGCCGGTTAATGTTGGCCATCGTTGCAATAGGTCGCCGCGCGACCTCGTGTCCGTCAATAGGTGAAATGCAAACCAAATCTGTAATACAGCTGTCCATTTAGATTATTTCAAAGTAGCGGGAGAGCTGCCAATCTGTAATGGCCTTTCGGGCTTCACGCTCTTCCCAGATGCGCGTCGCCACATAGTGTTCGACAAACTTCTCCGAGAACAGCGACTTTGCCGCGTCAGACTTTTGTAAACGTTCAGCGGCTTCAGTCAAAGTCCGTGGAAAATCG
>JANXSV010000416.1 GCA_025356505.1 Methylovirgula sp. | reverse complement strand
GATCTTGACCCGGTAATGTGTTTCGCCGCCTTCGCGCGCGCCGGAGTGCCCGGCGTGAAAATGCGACTCATCGATTACTTCAAGGTGGAGCGGGCTAAAAGCCGCCTGAAGCTTTTTTGTCATTAAGTCCTTGCGCATTTTGGCCTGCTCGCTCTATTTAGCCACTGTCATGTTATCGTGGCTTGATGCCGCAGAGCCTGGCTCCGCTTCCACTTGCCCATTTACCCCAAGAACCCCTATTCTGCACCCATGAATTTGAATTCCCGCCTGTTTGATTCCATTCGCGTCAAGTCCAAGACGCCGGAAGTGGCACCGCCGCAGGCACCGCCCTGCGCCCATGCGGGCTGTGCAAAGCCTGGTGACTTTCGCGCGCCCATGGGCCGAAATCATGAGGGCATGTTTTTTTGTTTCTGCGCCGTGCATGTCAAAGAATATAACGCATCCTATAATTACTTTGATGGCATGTCGGACGCCGAGGTCGCAAAGTATCAAAAAGAGGCTATCGTCGGACACCGTCCAACGTGGGCTATGGGTGTCAAAAAGCAGGCCGGGGCAGCTTTCGTCGATCCAATGGGCATGTTTGGCGGGCGCGCACCGACGCGCGAGGCTGAAAAGCCGCGGCGCTCCTATGCGGCTCAGCGCGGCTTAAAGACCCTAGGTCTGGACGAGCGCGCAGATAAGGCTACGATAAGAGCGCGTTACAAGGAATTGGTGAAACAGTTTCATCCGGACGCCAATGGCGGCGATCGCGCCCATGAAGACCGGTTGCGGGAGATTATCCGCGCTTATAAAGAATTAAAAACGGCCGGGCTGGCGTAGCTTGCCCAAAAAAGAAGTTCCGAGCCATTGCGCGCCATACAAAAGCGGGCAGTTGGCCGGAGCAAGTATATCGGAGAGATGATGCAGGGCGCAGTTGAAAATGTGAAGACAGCCGCAGGCGATAGACAGCCGGACGTCAAAATATCCGTTCGTGAAAAATTCGGCTTTGACACTGCTATGGAGGTTATGGGCTATGCGCAGTCAAGCGAGCACGTGCCTGACCTTGACCCGGACTATTTGTTTGATCGTGAAACAACGCTGTCGATTCTGGCTGGCTTTGCCCGCAATCGGCGCGTCATGGTCACCGGCTATCACGGCACCGGCAAATCGACGCATATCGAGCAGGTTGCGGCGCGGTTGAACTGGCCTTGCGTGCGCATCAATCTTGATAGCCATATTTCGCGCGTCGATCTGGTGGGCAAAGATGCGATCGTTCTCAAGGACGGCAAACAGATCACCGAATTTCGCGACGGCATTCTGCCATGGGCATTGCAGAATAACATCGCGCTGGTGTTCGATGAATATGACGCAGGGCGTCCTGATGTGATGTTCGTGATTCAGCGCGTTCTGGAAGTGGCCGGGCGTTTGACGCTGCTCGATCAAAACCGCGTTATCCGCCCGCATCCGTGCTTCAGGCTGTTTGCCACCGCCAATACGGTGGGGCTTGGTGATACGTCCGGGCTATATCACGGCACACAGCAGATCAACCAAGGACAGATGGACCGGTGGTCGATCGTCACGTCTTTGAACTACCTGCCGCATGACAAGGAAGTCGACATCGTTCTGGCCAAGGCTAAGCATTACAAGGGCAAGGAAGGCAAGGACACTGTCAATAAGATGGTGCGCATCGCCGATCTCACCCGCAATGCCTTCATGGCGGGCGACCTTTCGACAGTGATGAGCCCGCGCACGGTGATCACCTGGGCGGAGAATGCCGATATTTTCAAGGATATCGGCTTTGCCTTCCGGCTCACCTTCCTCAACAAATGCGATGAGCTGGAGCGGCCGCTGGTGGCCGAGTTCTATCAGCGCTGCTTTGGTGTGGAATTGCCGGAGAGCGCGCTCAATGTGGCGCTGAGTTAGAGGAGCGGAAAGGCTTGCACTCGTCAGAGGGATTGCTCGGATGAATTTGTTGGAGAAGGCTCTCGTCTCTGGAGTTATGGCTGCGCAGAGGCAGTATTTAGAAATGTCTGATTGGTGGCTGTCTGCGGCGCCAGAGTCATTTCTTCAAATTGTTGTCTGTCAGCACTTGGCTAAATTGGGACACTACGTGTATCCGGATATATCTTTAAAAAGAATTTATGAAGAGATGGATCAAAGACCAACTCCAGATCAAATTAGACACCTGCGAAAACGACCGGATATTTCAGTTTGGTACAAGACAAGACTTGAACTTGTTGCTGTAGTAGAAATAAAACGCAGTTGGAACGTTGCACCAATACGCAGAGACATGGACCGTTTGTCAGATATGACTAAATTGAAGGGGGGGCCGAAAAGCGGCTATATGATTGTTTATTCGGAGCGGAAAAAAAAAGATACGCTTTCCCGGAATTTTATAAATTGGGCTGAGCAGACTGCCGGAATACTCATCCATTATTACGTCGCTCCAGAAGGTGATGGGGAATGGTACTGGGGCTTTTGCATACTCAAGGTAGGATAGACTAGTGCTGGTCGTTGTTGAATCTTGAAATCGCGTATGCGAATTATGACGTCACCAATTGTTCAGAGGTCGATTTGTAGACCCCTAAACTATCGTCCTGAATCAAAAACTATAATAGGACCCGCATGTCCACCAACCGTAAACCCGGCGCTAAAAACGAATCCCCGCAAGAGCCGTTTCGTAAGGCTATCGGGGCTTGTATGCGGGCCATTTCCAAACATCCTGAGTTGGAAGTCGGATTTTCACCGGAAAAGCCATCGCTGATCGTGGGGGAGGTGCCCAAAGCCCGCCTGCCAGAGCCGCCGCGCAAGCTTACCGTGCGTGATGCAGCGATTTTGCGGGGACATTCGGATTCTATGGCATTACGGCTGGCCTGCCACAATGATGCTGTGCATCGCAAAATTGCGCCGCAGGGTCAGGCGGCGCGGGCGGTGTTTGATGCGGTTGAGCAGGCGCGGGTTGAAAGCATCGGCGCGCAGCGAATGGCGGGTGTCGCGCATAACCTGACCACCATGCTGGATGACCGGTTTTTTCGCGGCAACTTCGCCGACATTACCGAACAAGGTGAGGCGCCGCTCGAGGAGGCAGTTGCGCTCATCGTGCGCGAGCGCTTGACGGGGCTGGCGCCGCCGCCTGCCGCCGAGAAGCTGGTGAGCCTGTGGCGCGACTGGATTGAATCAAAAGCCGGAGCCGACCTCGATCAGCTTTCGGCACGCATGGAAGATCAGCGCGGCTTCGGCAAGCTGGTTCACAAACTGCTGCATGATCTCGACATGGGCGACGAGGCTTCGCTGGAGC
>JANXSV010000415.1 GCA_025356505.1 Methylovirgula sp. | reverse complement strand
CGTTGTAAAACCATCTTGAGCAAGTTGACGTCCCTTGGCCAAGAGGGGGCCGGGCTGCTTGAAGAAATAACGCTGGAGCATCTGCTCGAAGATGTTGTCGCACCGCAGCGTGATTTTGGCGTGAAGGTAAAGATTTCTACGACCGGAGTGCAGCCGATGCCAATGTGCCGCAAAAACGCCGGCGTGACTTATGGGCTTGGCAATTTGATTGAAAATGCCATTGATTTTGCCAGCGCCAATGTCAGTGTCTTGGCTTTTTGGACTGAACAGAGCGTGACGGTTCAGATCAGAGACGATGGACCTGGATTTTCTGCGGACGTGATTAACAGGATTGGCGAGCCATATATCTCGACCCGAAATACCGACCGCCGCGCAAAAAATGCGGAAGGGGACGGTTTGGGGTTGGGACTTTTCATAGCAAAGTCCTTGTTGGAGCGTTCAGGCGCAAAAGTGACCGTCTCGAACCGTGCCGCGCCTGATACCGGAGCGCAGGTGGAAATTTCCTGGCCCCGCACTATGTTTGACATAACCGAAAAAATGACCAATCGGGATCGAAAGTCCGCAAGGCCATCGCCTGCAATTATGCTTGCAAGCGACCTTTGGTAGAGCGGGCACTACTGACGAGATAGCTATGCAAATCCCTGCTTCCGAAGCCCCAGAAGACCGTACTCTCCTGATCGTCGATGATGACAAACCGTTTTTGGGGCGGCTTATTCGTGCAATGGAAACGAGAGGCTTTACAGTATCTTCGGCGGAAACTGTTGAAGCTGGCCGGGCTCAAGTTATGGCGAAAGCGCCTGCCTTTGCTATCATCGACATGCGCCTTGGCAACGGCAACGGGCTGGATGTGATCTCCGAGCTTAAAGCCCGCCGTCCCGATGCGCGCGGGATCATACTGACCGGGTATGGCAATATTGCTTCGGCGGTGACAGCGGTAAAACTTGGTGCCTTCGATTATCTCGCAAAACCCGCAGACGCGGACGAGATTTACGCTGCCCTCATGGCAACCAAATTCGACAAAACCGACCTTCCGGAAAATCCGATGTCGGCAGATCGGGTGCGTTGGGAGCATATCCAGCGCATTTATGAATTATGCCAGCACAATGTTTCCGAGACCGCGCGGCGGCTCAATATGCACCGCCGTACCTTGCAACGGATTTTGGCAAAACGCGCCCCAAGATAAGGGTTTGTTGCTCTTCACGGCGAAATTCAGGCGGACTTATCGTTAAGTCTCTCGAGTTTAAACCGGAGCTTGCTCTGGTCCGTGGCGCAAAGCATCTGCCAATGCCTGCAAATCTGCGGGTAATGGGCTCTCAAACAACAGCTCTTCGCCGGTAATGGGGTGTTCGAAGCCCAACAGTCCGGCGTGGAGCGCCTGACGTTTTAATCCGGCCAGAATGGTCTGGGCATGGGGTGAAAGTTTGCTTGCCTTGGTTTTGAAGCCAAGACCATAGGTCTGATCGCCAAGCAGCGGATGTCCGATATGAGCCATATGGACACGTATTTGGTGCGTGCGGCCGGTTTCGAGAGCGCAAGTGATGAGGCTTGCGGCAGCGGCGCGCTGGCTATCACCGTAAAATTCATCCAAGGTCCAGTGGGTTACGGCTTCGCGCGAGTCAGGCTTTCGCACAACTGCCATTTTCTCGCGCATGTGTGGATGGCGGTTGAGCGGCGCATCAATTGTCCCTTGCGGACGATCCATGCCACCCCAGACAAAGGCCTGATACTCGCGCCTCAACGATCCGGTTCGGCCATGGTCTGCGAACAGGGCTGACAGACCCTGATGGGTTGCGTCATCTTTTGCCACGACCAGGAGGCCGGAGGTGTCCTTATCGAGTCGGTGAACAATGCCCGGACGTTTTACGCCGCCAACACCCGACAAGCTCGCTCCACAATGGGCGATGAGCGCATTTACCAAAGTCCCGGTCTCGTGGCCCGCGGCAGGATGAACGACCAAACCAGCTGGCTTGTCGAGAACCAGCAAGTGACTGTCTTCAAACACAATATTGAGGGCGATATCCTCTCCAAGCGGTGTTGGCGGAGCCGCATCAGGCACATCAACAGCAAGCACGTTGCCAGGATGAACTTTCGCTGCGGGGTCTTCGGCTATTTTTTGATTGATGGTCACATGGCCATTTTGGATCAACGTTTTGATGCGCGAACGCGACAAGAGGATCTGTGCACTTTCAAAATAATGCGCCAAGGCGCGATCAAGCCGGGTCGAATTCGCGGTTTCCGGCATTTCATAGCTGAAATGCCCTTCGGCGTTCGGCCCTATCGGTGCCGCCGGGCGCACAACTTCTGTGATTTCATCTTCGACATCGTTTAACCCAAGCCGGGTGAGCAGCGCTTGGGCGCGACGTTTTGCATGTTGGTTCATGCGCGGTGAGATAGCACGGCACTGTTGAAATTGCACCTGCGGGATTTGGAGAGCTAGCGCTCACGGAAATACATTAACTGAATGCAACTTTTAAGTGTATTTTTAATATATTTGCGTTAAATCTCGCATAGATTGTATTTGGGGGTCGATTCGATGAAGCATTTTATCCGGCGTATTTGCCACTTTAAGAGCGATGTTGGTGTTTTGGCGCTGAGCCTTGTCGTCTCGGGTGCTGCGTTCGC
>JANXSV010000343.1 GCA_025356505.1 Methylovirgula sp. | reverse complement strand
TACTGCACGCGCTTTCTACAGCGAGGCGCAACGGCTCGGCGAAAGCACTCGGACCCGATGCTAAAAGTCAGGTGACCGTGAAATATGAAAACGGAAAGCCTGTTGGCGTTACACAAATTGTTGTTTCTCATCAACATGTTGAAGAGAACCTGACGTCCTCCGAGATCAGAGCAATCATCGAGCCACATGTTCTCGAGGCTCTTCCCAAGGGATTTGTTACTAAGGAAACTGTCTGGCACGTAAACCCCACAGGCAAGTTTTACATCGGCGGCCCTGACGGCGATACCGGTTTGACGGGTCGCAAGATAATCGTGGACACGTATGGTGGCGCAGCGCCGCACGGAGGAGGTGCCTTTTCTGGCAAAGATCCGACGAAAGTTGACCGGTCGGCCGCGTATGCAGCGCGCTATCTTGCGAAAAATGTGGTTGCGGCAGGATTGGCCGAAAAATGCACGGTGCAGTTGTCCTATGCTATCGGCGTTGCGGCGCCTCTTTCGATTTATGTTGACACCCAAGGTACTGGAAAGGTTAGCGAATCCCGGCTTGAAGATGTTTTGATGAACATTATCAGCCTGACGCCGCGCGGAATTCGCACCCATTTGGGCCTGAACAAGCCGATCTACGCCCGCACGTCTTCGTATGGACACTTCGGACGCAAGCCCGAAAGAGACGGTGGATTCTCTTGGGAAAAGACCGATTTGGTAGCTGAATTGAAGAAAAAGCTCGCTTAAATTGGGGATTAGCGCCGACTCTGATGGGTTGGAGCCCTACTCACACGAGGGCTCCAACCTCTATGGTCGCCGCAAAGGCAAGAAGTTACGCAAATATCATGAGGAACTGGTTGAACATCTCCTGCCAAATTTGCGCATTGATGTGGCCAAAAAGGTAGACATCTCAGGGTGCAACCAGGCCAACAGCGGGCCATTCACGGCCAAATACCCGACTTTTCAGCTTGAGATCGGATTTGGCGGCGCGGAGCACCTGATTTCGCAAGCCAAGCTGCACCCGGACATTGGATATCTTGGCTGCGAGCCCTTTATCAACGGGGTGGCCAAAGCCCTCGCCGCCATTGACGGTGAAAACATCGACAATATCCGGCTTTACGACGGCGATGCGGTACTGCTGCTCGACCAGCTCCCGGACGCCTGTCTTGAGCAGGTCTATCTGCTTTATCCCGACCCATGGCCGAAGCGCCGCCAGCGCAAACGGCGGTTTGTATCGATAGAAAATCTCGCGCGCATCGCCCGCGTCCTCAAACCCGGGTGTGAGCTGCGCTTTGCCACCGACATCGATGATTATGCCGGATGGACACTGGCGCGGATTTTAGCTAGCGCCGATTTCGCGTGGCAGCCCAAAACCTCGGATGATTGGCAAAAGCCTTGGGCGGGCTGGCAAAGCACGCGATATGAGGAAAAGGCGTTCCGTGAAGGACGCGTCCCGGCTTACTTTCGGTTTGTCCGGCGCTAGGCCGCACGGTAGGCCCTGAGTTTGAGAGCCCTTTAGTATGCCAAGCTCACGTAGCGTGACTTAGTTGTCTGGGCGTTTTAGGCTGTCATAGAAGCACGGCAATTATCACTAGGAATGTTTAGTTCATCGCACACTCAAACAGAATTCGGAGTCGTCGTCCATGACACAGGAAACACCCCAGTTTTTATCTGAGGCATTTGCTGGCTTGTCCCTGAGTGTTGGGCGCATTATCGTTCTGTGGGGCCTCGTCGATAGCTTGGTGACAGCGTGCGTAGCGGAACTCTATCACGGCGCGGGTGGAAATGTGGTCCGTTCGGAACTGCCGAGAAATTGGACGGACCGAACTAAATTTGTTCGTAAATGTCTGAACGAAATCGCTGCATTGAGCGAGTTTAGAGTTGAAGGGATAAGATTACTAGACGATCTCAAGCGACTCGCAAAGTTGCGCGACGCGTTGTGCCACGGAGCAATTGAAGAATTGCCAAGCACCGAAGATAGCCTCATCCTGATTCAAAAATTCGATGTTCAAAATTCAAAGCAAATACATGAAAGACACCAGATACATACAACGTATTCGGATCTAACGAAAGCTGGGGTGGAAGTGCTTGATATCTGTGTAAAGCTCCAAACATTTGCGAGACGCCTACAAATGACATTCACTTCCAAAAATAAGATCAAGCCTCCAACATCCGCGGGTTGATGTCGTGACACTGTTGTGCGAACAATTTAGGCTGTCGAAGAAGCACTCAAGCTGATCAGCTCTAACTCTTCGGACTTCCATGCTCGCGCATAAAATTGTCGTTCTGACTGATCTGCACTTTCTCACGCAAGGTAATACCATTCTTGCCATGGACCCAGCCGAACGCCTGAGCGCGGCGATCCGCAAAATCAATGCCACCGTGCCCGATGCGGCCCACGTCATTATTACCGGTGACCTCACCCATTTGGGTGAGGACGATGCTTACGTGCGCCTGCGCGCAGTTTTACGAGACATATCCGCGCCGGTGACGCTAACAGTTGGCAACCACGACCGGCGCGAAGTGTTTTTGGCTCATTTTCCCGAAGTGGCCAAAGATGAAAACGGTTTTATTCAATCTGTCATCGACATTGGCGGCTATCGCCTCATCGTCCTAGACACGCTGGACGATTCCGGAGCCGGTAGTCAGGCTATATCTTCAGGTTATCTATGCGAAAGGCGGCTCGGCTTTCTGGAGCAGGCTCTGCGTTCTGCCGACGGCCGCCCGGCGATCATATTCATGCACCACCCGCCTCATAAAGTTGGATTTGTTGGCATGGATCGGATCAGACTTCGTAATGGCGAGGCGTTTTATGAGCTCATCTCCGGCTTTCCAAACGTAAAACAGATCATCTGCGGACATGTGCATCGCAGCATCTCTGGCGTTCACAATGGCATTACGTTTGCAATTTTCAAAAGCACCGTCGATCAACAACCTTTTGATTTTTCGCTCACAGATACCAAACTTTCCATAAAGGAAGCGGGCGAATTCGGGGTGTTGCTGCTGAGTGAACACGGCGTGGTGGTTCAGGCAGAGGATTTTTAGCGATATGAAAGGTCACGTTTCGGACCAAAACAGCGCGGACGCATGCGACATGCGGTGATTGTCCGCGCCACCGGCGGTCAGATTGGCGTGTTAGGCGTTACAGCATTTCTTTTCACCGCAACGCCTCAAAACTCGCTAGAGTTCAAAATAATGAAAGGGTTAACCCCATGAGCACTTTTCTCACAGCTGAACAGCTTGATGCGCAAATTTCCGACATTCGCGCCAATATCCGCGATTTGACAGAACAAGCGGCGGCGCGGTCTGGCGCAAATGACGACGAGCATGCGCAAAATCTAATTGAAGCCCAGCAGGAAGAACTCGATCGCCTCCTGAAGCTGCGCGACACTCTGGGCAGCTAAACCTAGTCACAACTCTTCGCTTGCGCGGCGCAACTGGCAAGTGTATGCGTTATCTATAGTATTTCTCAAATCAACCATATGGGTTTGTTGAGAGTGGGTTGCCGCAAGGAACCCGCTCTTTTTTTATGACTCACGGCGGGTCAAGAGATTTTGGATAGCTAAAGCACTTTTATGACCGAACAAACTGAGACTACTGAAGAGATTATTGCTGATCTGCATGAGCCGCGTTTCATCACAGAGACAGGCATGCCGGCGCGCGTGGCGCAACTTATTGAGCCGAGCCTGAACGGCATTGGATTTCGGCTTGTGCGGGTCAAGATCAGCGCTTCGGGCGGCGAGACCTTACAGATCATGGCCGAGCGTCCTGACGGATTTATCAATATCGAGGATTGCGAAGCGATTAATGACGCAATTTCGCCGATACTCGATTTGGAAGACCCGATTGCAGCGGCTTACCGGCTGGAGATTTCATCTCCCGGGATTGACCGCCCGCTGGTGCGAGTTTCGGACGTGATGCGGGCAGAGGGCCACGAGGTTAAGGTGGAACTTGCGCAGCTGGTGAACAATCGCAAGCGCTATCGCGGCTATGTCGTTGGGGCTGCGGAAGGCAAACTGGTGATCGACAAGCTCGAAGTGAAAGAGGGCGAAGACGCTCATGTGATCATTGAGCTTTCTGATATTGCCGAAATTCGACTGGTTTTAACCGACGAGCTCATTCGCGAAAGTATGCGCGCCGGTAAAACCGCAGAAAAAGAGCAGAAAGAATTAAAACGCGAAGAGCGCAAGAAACACGCCGCTGAAAAGCGAAAACCTAAACCCAAAAACACTGCACCTGACACTGTAGAAACTTAAGGAGATTTACCATGGCTGTGAGTGCCAACAGGCTCGAACTCTTGCAAATTGCCGATGCAGTCGCCCGCGAAAAGTCGATTGACCGGCTGATCGTGCTGAAATCGATGGAAGACGCGATCCAGAAGGGCGCACGCTCGCGCTACGGTCAGGAAACTGAAGTGCGGGCCGACATCAATCCAAAAACCGGCGAAATCAGGTTGTCGCGGCTGCTGCTGGTGGTTGACCAGATTGATAATGACGCCATCCACATTTCTTTGCTGGACGCCCGCAAGAAAAATCCGGCGGCGCAGGTTGGCGACTGGATTTCCGAGACATTGCCACCGTTCGACTTTGGCCGTATTGCCGCGCAATCCGCCAAACAGGTGATCGTGCAGAAGGTACGTGAGGCCGAGCGTGACCGCCAGTATGACGAATTCAAAGATCGCATCGGCGACATTATCAACGGCTTGGTCAAGCGGGTTGAATATGGCAATGTGATCGTGGATCTCGGCAAGTCCGAGGCTATCGTGCGCCGCGACGAAATGATCCCGCGCGAGACATTCCGCCCTGGAGATCGTTTGCGCGCCTATGTCTATGACGTGCGCCGCGAACAGCGCGGCCCGCAGATTTTCTTGAGCCGCACCCATCCGATGTTCATGTCAAAGCTTTTTGCGGCAGAAGTTCCGGAAATTTATGACGGTGTGATCGAAGTGAAGGCCGTTGCCCGTGATCCGGGCTCACGCGCGAAGATTGCGGTGATCTCGCGCGATTCATCGATCGACCCTGTTGGCGCCTGCGTGGGTATGCGCGGCTCACGCGTACAGGCCGTGGTCAACGAACTGCAGGGCGAAAAGGTCGACATCATTCCATGGTCTGCGGATGCGGCGACGTTTATCGTCAATGCGCTCCAGCCTGCGGAAGTGGTGAAGGTGGTTCTCGACGAAGAGTCCGAGCGCATTGAAGTTGTCGTTCCGGATGATCAACTGTCGCTTGCGATCGGCCGTCGCGGCCAGAACGTGCGTTTGGCCTCGCAGCTCACCGGATGGGACATCGATATTCTGATCGAAGCCGAAGAATCCGAGCGTCGTCAAAAAGAATTTGCCACACGGACCACTACATTCATGGCGGCATTGGACGTTGACGAGACGGTTGGCCAGTTGCTGGCTTCGGAAGGCTTCCGTTCGGTTGAGGAACTCTCGGCGGTTGATCCGCTGGAGCTTACCAATATCGAAGGTTTCGACGAAGATACAGCCAACGAAATTCAGAACCGGGCGCGCGATCACCTTGCACGAATCGAGGCCGAATATGATGCCAAGCGGCGGGCTCTGGGCGTTTCAGACGATTTGTTGTCTCTGGAAGGCCTTACCTCGCCCATGCTTGTCAAGCTTGGCGAAAATAGCGTGAAGAGCGTGGAAGATTTTGCCGACTTGGCCACCGATGACCTGGTTGGTTGGTCCGAGCGCAAGGATGGCGAAACCAAGAAGTTTACCGGCTTCCTCGACGGGTTCGACATCAGCCGCGTTGATGCGGAGGCGATGATTATGAATGCCCGCTTGAAACTGGGCTGGATTGACGCGATGCCTGAGGCAGCGGTTGCAGAGATGGGCGAAAGCTAAACTTGATCAAAGCGTTGACGGCAAATTCGGAGGGCAGTTCTCCGCAAAGAACATGCATCTTGCGACGGGTTGTTCAAAACCCAAGCAAGATGGTGCGCTTTGTTTTGTCGCCGACAAATTGCGTGGTGCCGGATATCAAGAGCCGTTTGCCCGGACGAGGCGTTTATGTAAGTGCGCATGCGGCGGATATTCGCGCCGCGGTGAAAAAGAATGCCTTTGCCAAAGCGTTCAAGCAGAAAGTCGAAGTGCCGGAGTTTTTGGATGCCGACATTGACCGGTTGCTTGAAGCCGCCGCGCTGCAAGCTCTTTCTCTTGCCAACAAAGCCGGGTCTTTAATTACCGGATCGGCAAAAATTGAGGCGGCGCTGGTGCAAAAGACTGTGATTGCTTTGCTTCATGCACGTGATGGCGCGGAGGACGGTATCCGCAAGGTGATGCAGGTTGCGCGCCGGTCTGACGTGAAAAATATCGAGGATTTACGCATTTTCACCAGTCAACAGCTGGAAAATGCTCTGGGTAAGGGCAATGTAATCCACGTTGCAATTATAAATTCTGATGCAGGCAGGTTTTTTACAGGAGTGGCCAAGCGGCTCCAGACCTACCGATCAGACTATGTCACCCGCGAAAATGAAGAAATCTTCTGCGTCGACGAGGAAATATGTGATAAAACAGATGAAATTTCCGCAGAATGAGTTTATTCAGGCGGGCGCAGTTTCGCAGAATTTAAGGTAGACATGAACGACAATAGTAATAACGGCGACAAGACTCTCCACGTTCCTTCCAAAACGCTGTCGCTCAAGCGGCC
>JANXSV010000300.1 GCA_025356505.1 Methylovirgula sp. | reverse complement strand
TGTGCGCGGGCTTTCCCGCGATGGGCGTGGCGCATCAGTTGGTGAACCGCTCTGGCGCAGACGTAACGTATCTGGAAATGGGTGATCGCACGCCGGGCGATGAAGTCAGCTATCCTGCACATGACCTGAAGGCCAAGCTGGGGCCGGATGGCAGATGGATGTTCACACATAAGGATGGCAGCGGGTATTGAGGAAGCGAGCTTTGTTGCACGAGTTCCGCCGATATGCGGCCATGCCTTGACTTTATGCGACAATCGGTGTTTTCAGGGCGCTGGCTCAAGCTGCGTGTAGTGATGATGATTTTTGCGTCTCTCAAAACGACCAAAAAATCCACAACCAAACAGGTTGTGCGCTAGAGCTCGGGTGCCTTGATAAATCACCCCCACCCCCGGCAGCCAGAGCGCACCTTAAAATAAGGTTTTGGGGGGATTATTCAAAAACACAGGATTTTTAAATATGGCACAGGCAGCAGGTTTTAGGGTGGCTATCGCGGGCGCGACGGGTAATGTCGGGCGTGAAATGCTCAATATTCTCGCCGAGCGCGGCTTTCCGGTTTCGGAAGTGATCGCATTGGCGTCCAGCCGTTCCATCGGCAGCGAAGTCTCTTTCGGAGACAAAACCCTCAAGTGCAAAGTGTTGGAAAACTTCGATTTCTCCAGCGTTGACATTTGTCTAATGTCGGCGGGCGGTGATGTATCCAAGGTTTGGTCGCCCAAGATCGGCGCGCAGGGCTGCGTGGTCATCGATAACTCTTCGGCGTGGCGTTATGATTCCGATGTGCCGCTGATTGTGCCTGAGGTGAATGCCGATGCGATTGCCGGTTTCAAAAAGAAGAACATCATCGCCAACCCGAACTGCTCGACGGCGCAATTGGTGGTGGCGCTAAAGCCGCTGCATGATTTTGCCCATATCAAGCGCGTAGTGGTGTCGACCTATCAGTCTGTTTCGGGCGCCGGAAAAGAAGGCATGGACGAGTTGTTCAGCCAAACCAAGGCTGTCTTTATTTCTGATGTTCCGGCCTCGAAAAAATTCACCAAGCGCATCGCGTTCAACGTGATTCCACACATCGACGCGTTTATGGAAGATGGCTTCACCAAAGAAGAATGGAAGATGATGGCGGAGACCAAGAAAATTCTTGATCCGAAAATCAAGCTGACCGCGACCTGTGTTCGGGTTCCGGTGTTTATCGGCCATTCGGAGTCGGTCAATGTCGAATTTGAGCGGCCCATCACCGCCGATCAGGCGCGTGAAATTCTGCGTAAATCGCCCGGCATCCTCATCATCGACAAGCGCGAAAACGGCGGCTATTCCACCCCGCATGAAGCGGCGGGCGAAGATGCGACCTTCATTTCACGCATCCGCGAGGACAATACGGTTGAAAACGGCCTGGCGTTCTGGTGCGTATCCGACAATTTGCGCAAGGGCGCGGCGCTGAACGCGGTGCAGATTGCCGAAGTTTTGGTGGATCGTAAGCTTATCAAGCCTAAGGCGCAGAAGGCGGCGTGAGGCCATTCATATCCAGCAAGCCTGACAGTTACATTTGCATAATTGTCAGGTGACATTTTGCAATGAATCTGGTATGGCTTATGAGCAAATCAGTGACACGGTGACATTCTGCATGCCGTAGCCCTTGCCTTTTGGCATCGCGCACTTTGTGAGGTTCTTTGCAGGCCTCATCTGGTTTGACTATGAAAAGAGCGCTTAGTTGCGCTCTTTTCTATTTATGCTTTCTGATAATTATACCGCGTGCGAGTAACGATACTGTTTGCCGCTTTTTTGTTCTATAAACAGATTCCACCCAAACATCGAACCCGTTTCTCGCCCGTTTGAGGACGACCAACAACCGTATATGTTCATTAACTTGTAAGGTACCGATTAAGTTATTGGGCTTCCTGTTCTCTTGAACAAGCAATCCATCGGTTATTATTTTTGGGATAAGTAACAGATCAAAATCAGATATATCAGGATGCCGTTTGTTAATATGCAGTAGGCTTTCTGCCGACAGATACACCATGGAATGAGTCCAATTAAGAGCATTCAACACACCTTGAGACAATTCAGCTACTTGGTGATTTGCTTTTGTTCTTGATCGCAGTCCAATTATATCTTCAACAGTGAATATGCTGCCCAATAGGTTACTCGCAGATCGATTCGGACTAACAATATATCACGAAACAAAAAGTGAGACGGTTTGTCCCGGTAAGAAGTGGCGACAATAGACTCTTTCCAACATATTAAATTAACTAGCCGGTTTCACCTGCTTCGGCCGCAGTGCGCGGGTTTCGGCTATTCCGGCGTCGCGCGCCGCCTGTTGCAGTTCGGCGCGGAAAACGTCGCGTGTTTCATGGATAGAGGCGATCACATAGCCTGCCGCAATGCCTACGCCCAGC
>JANXSV010000286.1 GCA_025356505.1 Methylovirgula sp. | reverse complement strand
GTGGTCGACATCAATCTGGGCGGCGTCTTTTTGTGCATGCAGGCCGCATTCAAGTTGATGAAAGACCAGAGCCCTATGGGCGGGCGGATCATAAACAATGGCTCGATTTCTGCCACCGCGCCAAGGCCAAACTCCGCGCCTTACACATCCACAAAACACGGCGTTACCGGCTTGACCAAGTCGGGTTCGCTCGATGGCCGCAAATATGACATTGCTGTCGGCCAAATTGACATTGGCAACGCTGATACAGCGATGGGCGGCGTCATGAAACACGGAGTTCCGCAAGCCAACGGTTCTGTCGCAAACGAGCCGGTCATTGATGTGGCGGATGTGGCTAAAGCCGTAGTTTATATGGCAAGCCTGCCGCTGAGCGCCAATGTGCAATTCATGACCGTGATGGCGACAAAAATGCCATTTGTCGGAAGGGGCTAGTCCTCATACATCGGGATACGAATTTCGTCTTTACCATCGTGGAGCCATGCCGCCCACGCCGGGAGCGCCATCATCGTGTCCATGTAACGCCGCGAAACTTCAGAAACCGGAATGTCATAGGCATAAAATCGGCTGACCACCGGAGCGTACATCGCATCTGCTGCGCTGAACTTGCCATATAAAAATGGCCCGGCTTTACCGAAACGCGCGCGCGCCTCACTCCAGATGGTCTCGATGCGGGCAATTTCAGCCGCCGCTTCAACTGAGGGAGCGCGCTTGGCGGGCGCCTTGCGAAAATTGCAAGGAAACTCATTGCGCACATTCTGAAAGCCCGAATGCATCTCGGCGCTGATGGCGCGGGCATGTGCGCGTGCTGCCTTCGCGCGTGGCCAGATCGCCTTTTCGGGCGCGGTTTCTGCCACATATTCCATGATGGCGAGCGAATCCCAAACCTTGATGCTGCCGTCTATGAGGCAGGGAACCTTCCCCGTTGGCGAATATTTCAGGATATTGTCACGCGATTCAGGTGTGCGCAGGCCGATGGTGACATCTTCAAACGGGATTTTGAAATGGGCCAGCAACAACCACGGCCGAAATGACCACGACGAATAAGCCTTGCTGCCAACAATAAGTTTAAAAACGCTCATTTCCCGTCTTTCTTTTGCATGTCAACCGGGCCGCCCGCAGCCTTCCAGCCCGCAAACCCGCCCTCGATATCGCCAACTGGCTTCAGACCCATTTTTTGCGCCATGTCCGCCGCCAGCACACTGCGCCAACCGCTGGCGCAGAAAAACAGGAACTGCTTATCCTGCGCAAAAATCAATTTATGATAGGGGCTCTCCGGATCAATCCAGAATTCGAGCATACCGCGCGGACAGTGAAAAGCTCCCGGAATGCGCCCTTCGCGTTCCAGTTCGCGCGGATCGCGCAAATCAACGAACACGGTTTCTGCGTCGCCCAGACGCGCGATGGCCTCTGCGGCTGAAAACGTGTTTACGTTTGCTCTTGCCGCCTCAAGCAGCGCATTCACACCAGTGGTTATAACTTGAGCCACTATTACCCCCGAGTCTAAATTACCGCCGAGTCTTATTCGGTTATGTTGGAAGCGGGCAACTCTTCCGTCAATGCTTTAATAGGCTTATGCTTCGGCAAAAATGGAGCGCATCACCGTGTTAGGCCTTAGCTACTACGACCTCGCCGCACTGGCCTTTTTCCTGTTCTGCTGGCTGGGCTACCACATTTTCCTCGAACACTGGATTTTCGGCCGGGATAGTTTGAATTCCATTATGAACGGCTTCCGGTTTGACTGGATGACGCAGATGCAGCAGCGCGACATGCGCATGGTTGATACCCAGATCATGGGCTCCCTACAAAATGGAACGGCGTTTTTCGCTTCGACGTCCTTGTTCGCGCTCGGCGGAGCGGCAACACTTCTGCGCGCAACCGACGACGTATTGCAGATTTTTCAAGAGCTGCCCTTTGGCGTGACGCCGACGCGTGGCTCCTGGGAGATGAAAGCCGTAGGTCTCATGCTGATTTTCGGTTACGCCTTTTTCAAATTTTCGTGGTCGTATCGATTGTTTAACTATGCGGCCATTTTAATGGGGGCGACGCCGCCCGCTTCAACCGGCAACATCCGCGCGCGCAACGAAATGGCAAGGCGCGCAGGCGAGATGATCGTGGTGGCCGGATCGCACTTTAACCGGGGTCAGCGCGCATTTTTCTTTGCCTTGGCGTATTTAGGCTGGTTTATCGGCCCTCTCGTGTTGGCAGGCATGAGTTTGGCTGTGGTTTTTGTCATGGGTTTGCGCCAATTCAATTCGTCGGCTCTACGCGCTGCCAATCTCACACTCACGGAAATGCCGGATGATTGAGCAAACCGCAGCTTCGTTTTAACGCTATTGCAGCTTTTTGAAGCTAGTGTCTTCGCAATTCAGCGAGGCAATCATGAAATCGAGCTCAGGACTCATCGTAATACTGGTGCTACTCAGCGCCCTTCTTTACATGCCAATAGGGTTTCACTTGGGTGCTATCCTCGACAATAGCTTCGATTGGCTCGGCATGCACGAATTTGACGGCATTGACCGGTTCATTTTTCTGATCGGCGCCTTGCTCTATTGCATCATATTTGCCTACCTTACTGATCTCACCTTAGGAAAGCTGGCGTTTTCGCCGTGGATGAACGGCATCGTGTCAATCGTCGCCATCGGACTGACGATGCACGTTTACGCGTGGCACTACGGCAATTTTTCATCGCGCGATTCTTTTGTGTTCATTTTGCTGCTGACTTTGCCCACATTCGTCGCCATGGGTATCGCGTCGATTGTGCGATTGTTCATGACCTGGTTGACCGGCACGGTCATTTCCTCAGGCCGCACCTCTATGCAACTGCCTGATGCGACAAAGCAGGCCGAATTTGCGCCTTCTGCTGACCGAATCAAAGCAGCGACGCGTCAGCGCCGCTAGGGCCAAAGATCAGCTCGAACGTGTCCCGCAAAATAGCGTCGACTTCGGCCATCGTTACAGGCAGGCCAAGATCGACCAGACTGGTAACGCCGAGATGCGCCTCGGCGATGCCACACGGGACAATTCCGCTAAAATGCGACAGGTCCGGCTCCACGTTCAACGATATGCCGTGAAATGTCACCCATTTACGAATCCGAATACCAATCGCTGCGATTTTATCTTCGGCAATCTCGCCGCCAAGCCCGCGGGCCTTATCAGGCCGCATCACCCAAACTCCAACCCTGTTTTCACGTCGCTCGCCGCGAATATTCATGGCCGCCAACGTGGAAATGATCCAAGCTTCAAGTGCCGACACAAAGGCGCGCACATCGGGTCTGCGCCTGTTGAGATCGAGCATGACATAGGCTACCCGCTGACCCGGCCCGTGATAGGTATATTGCCCGCCGCGCCCGGTCTGAAACACCTCGAAACGCGCGTCTTTTAAATCCGCGGCGTTGGCGCTGGTGCCTGCTGTGTAGAGCGGCGGATGTTCAACAAGCCAAACCAGCTCATCGGCCTCGCCCCGCGCTATGGCGGCTGCGCGCGCCTCCATGAAAGCCACGGCGGCAGGGTAGGAGGTCAGGCCTGGCGCAACGCGCCACTCGACAGCAGCCCCTGGCGCATGCGGCAAAAAGTTTATGATAAGGTCGTCTCGCAACATGCCTCACCAAAAACATCTTTTCTCGGCTCTGTCACCCTTTGTCGCTTGTCATGTCGCGCTTCATTTGTTAGACGGACGGCCTACAGGTTGCGCAAGCGACCCTCCGCGGCCATGGCGGAACTGGTAG
>JANXSV010000273.1 GCA_025356505.1 Methylovirgula sp. | reverse complement strand
TGCATGATCCACGGTACAGAGGCCAAGGACATTGCGTTATTTATGATTGTCGGTTTGCCAAACAGGCCCTTGATGGCCGGTAATGGCGGCTTGGCACGAACGACGCCGCGCTTGCCCTCCAAGCTTTCCAGCAGCGATGTTTCCTCACCGCAGACATAGGCTCCCGCGCCGACACGCACTTCCATATCGAATTCATGGCCGCTGCCGCAAATTTTTGCGCCGAGAAAACCAGCTTTGCGGGCGATGATTATGGCTGCTTCCATCGCGGCAATCGCGTGGGGATATTCCGAGCGCAGGTATATGAAGCCTTTTGTGGCACCCACCGCGACGCCCGCAATCGCCATGCCCTCAATCAGGCAAAGCGGATCGCCCTCCATGAGCATACGATCCGAGAATGTGCCGCTGTCGCCTTCGTCAGCGTTGCAGACAATATATTTTTGGTCGGCAGGCGCGTTCAGGACAGTGCGCCATTTGATGCCGGTCGGAAAACCTGCGCCGCCGCGGCCGCGCAGGCCTGACGCCGTAATAGCCTCGACCACTGCGGCGGGCGTCATGGCCAGCGCATTTTTCAATCCCGCAAAGCCACCCATAGCGCGGTAACTTGTCAAGGAGAGCGGGTCAGCCAAGCCGACGCGCGCGTAGGTCAGGCGGTTTTGAATTTTGAAGGCGGAGTGCTGTTCGATATCGCCCAGCGCCAGCGCATGCGCGCCGCCCGTATGGAAGCCGGCATCAAACAAAGCGCCCACGTCATTAGGCTGAACCGGACCGTAGGCGAGCCTGCCCTGCGGCGTTTCAACTTCCACCAATGGCTCCAGCCAAAGCAAGCCGCGCGAGCCGTTGCGAACTATTTCGACGCTAATATTGCGCGCGGCCGCAGCGGCGGCGATGGCGGCAGCAACTTTATCTGCCCCGACAGAGAGAGCAGCAGAGTCTTTTGGTATAAAAATCTTGATCATTGCAACACGCCCTTCGTGGCCGATACGATCATATCCAGCCGTTGAGCATCGAGACGCGCGATGAGCTCGCCATCTAGCAGCGCCGCTGGTCCAAGGGCGCAATTCCCGAGGCAGTAAACATTTTCGATGGTGAGTTGGCCATCCGGCGTGGTGTCACCCATCTTCAACGAATGCGCGCGTTCAAACTCCGATACCAGTGTTTCGACGCCCATGGATTGGCAGGCCTCGGCGCGGCAGATCTTCAAAATATGCTTGCCCGCCGGACGGGTGCGGAAATCGTGGTAAAACGTGATCACGCCATGCACTTCGGCCTTCGACACGTTCAGCGCACTGGCGATCAGCGGATTGCAGCGCGGATCGATGTAACCGAAAGCGGCCTGCAGGGCGTGGAGTATAGGCAACATGGCGCCCGGTTGATCCTGCAAAAAGCTGATGATCTCGATAGCTTGCGCTTCATCAAAGGAACTATTGGCCGCGCTTGGGACGACGCTTAATACTTTAGTCATATATCTCCTCAGGTGCTTCTTTTATTTGAGCAATTCGTTCCTGCAGTTGACCGGTTTTTGCGCGATTTGCAAATCAAAAAGCTCAAACAATTGATAGGAAAATCCTATCAATTGTCTTGTTCAAAGCTTCTGATTAGAACCCTTGCGGTGCGTTTATTTTTGCAAGGTCGATCGACCGGGTCATCACAAACAGGCTGCGCGCAAGGGGGGAGAGCGGCTCGCGGTCTGCGACGATCAAACCAACCGTCCTGTGCACCTGCGGGTCGATCAGCGGGAGGGCTTTTGTGCCATGCGGGAGACCGAAAAATTTGAGCAATTGGCCCGGAACGATCGCCGACCAGTTTCCGGCGCTGGCGTGAGAACACAGGTTGAAAATCGAATTTGTTTCCATTGCGGGCTTGGGTGTTTTGCCGATGGAGCGGAAAACTCCGTCAACGATGCGGCGGTTTTGCATATCCGGGGTCAAAAGGCATAGGGGCAGGTCTGCCGCATCACTCCAACTTATGGCATTGGCAGCCGCAGCCGGATTAGTCGCCTTGGTCAGGAAAAAATAATCCTCAACATAAAGCGGCTTGGCGCGCACATGCGACAGCGGCTCGTTGTCCAGATAGGTAATGCCCGCATCAATTTCGAAGTTGGAGATGCCATGCTGTATTTCCTGGCTGTTCAGCGACAAAACCGTGATGGAGACTTTGGGAAAGCGTTCATAAAACGGCGAACTCACCATAGAAATAACCGGAAGTGCAGTGGGAATGGCGCCGATACGCAAGCGACCGGAAAGCCCCTGCCCCATCTCATCGAGGCTTTGCTGCATCATATCACGCTCCGCCAAAACACGTTTTGCGTGCTCAAGCACAACGTGCCCTTCGGCTGTAAGGCCATTGAACCGGTGTCCGCGTTCGACAATGGGAATGTGCAGTTCCGCTTCCATCTGGCGGATGGCGGCAGACAAGGTCGGTTGAGAGACATTGCATGCGGCGGCGGCACGGCCGAAATGCTGCTCTCTGGCAAGGGCGACCAGATAGACAAACTGTTTGAACACCATTTTTGCCTCGCAAGCCAATTTCAGCTAATGTGACGGTAATGTCGCCGTATGCGCCTGATTTGCAAGCGTTCAACCTTTAATCGTGTGACTTTTTGTTTGATGAAATTGTTTGGGGATAGAAAAGCATGGCCGGTAAATATTTTGGCACTGACGGGGTACGCGGCAAAGCTAACAAAGTTATCACGCCAGAGTTGGCGCTCAAGATCGGGCAAGCCGCCGGATTGGCGTTTCGCAGAGGCGATCACCGTCACCGCGTCGTCATCGGCAAAGATACCCGCCTCTCCGGCTATATGATTGAATATGCAATGGTGGCAGGCTTCACGTCCGTGGGAATGGACGTGATGTTGCTGGGGCCCGTGCCTACCCCTGCAGTGGCGATGCTGGCTCGGTCAATGCGCGCCGATTTGGGCGTGATGATCTCAGCGAGCCACAATGCCTACGAGGATAATGGCATCAAGCTGTTCGGGCCGGATGGGTTTAAACTTACCGACGAAATAGAGAACGAAATTGAGGCGCTAATCGATTCCGATATGTCGAAAAAGCTGTCCGCGTCGCCGGATCTGGGGCGGGCCAAGCGTATCGACTCAGCGCAGGATCGCTATATCGAGTTTGCCAAGCGCACCTTGCCGCGAGCCATTTCGCTTGAGGGCCTGCGGATCGTCGTCGATGCCGCGAATGGCGCAGCCTACAAGGTGGCGCAGGATGCGCTTTGGGAACTTGGCGCAGAGGTCTTTGCCATTGGCGTGAAGCCGGACGGTTTTAATATCAACAAAGATGTCGGTTCAACATCACCCGATGCACTGTCCCTGAAAGTGCGCGAAATGCGCGCCGATATTGGCATCGCGCTCGATGGCGACGCGGACCGGGTATTGATCATCGACGAAAAAGGCCAGAGCGTAAACGGAGATCAGTTGATGGCCGTTGTCGCCTCCAGCTGGCAGGACGAGGGGCAGTTGTCAAAGCCCGGAATTGTTGCGACCGTCATGTCGAACCTTGGACTTGAGCGCTATCTCCATGGCCGGGGCCTGACGTTGGCGCGCACGGCGGTGGGAGACCGCTACGTGCTGGAGCATATGCGCGAGCATGGCTATAACGTCGGCGGCGAACAATCGGGCCATATTATCCTGTCTGATTATTCGACAACCGGCGATGGCCTCATAGCCGCCTTGCAGGTTTTGTCGGTCGTGCAAAATAAAGGCAAAGCCGTGAGCGAAGTCTGCCACTTGTTTGAACCGCTGCCGCAAATTCTGAAAAATGTGCGCGGGCAGACCGGCACATCGCTGAAAAATGAAAAGGTGATAGCAGCGATCAAGGCGGGTGAAGCGCGGCTTGGCGGCAGCGGCAGGCTGCTGGTGCGGCCATCTGGAACAGAGGCGCTGGTGCGGGTGATGGGTGAAGGCGACGATCACGGCGAGCTCAACGAAATCGTCGACAGCATCTGCCTTGCCATTGCGAAAGTGGCATAATCGGTTAACCACTCCGGCACGAAAAGCTGCACCGGACAGGGTGCGGCTTTCAAACTTTAACCCTCTGGTAATATATAATTTTCAACAAATGTTTTATGGTTAAGCGCGCCTTAACAATTTTCTGAAATTCTGCCTGCAATCACCTCTTGCAATCACCTCTTGGCCGCGCGCCTTTGAGGCAAGGCACATAAGGAATTTCAGATGCGTAGCTTCCAAACACTCCGGCTTGCCGCGGCAGTTTCAGTTTCATTAACGGGTTTGGCAGCTTTGACCACCAGCGCCGGCGCTGCGGACTTGGCCATGCCGAGTCTTGGTGCCGCTCCTGCGGTTCAAGCTGATGAGCAGCCTGTCGAGTGGGGCTCTGGCTGGTATTTGCGCGGTGATGTGGGCGGCGGAACGCTGAGCACGCCTGATTTTAACTCAAACCTGAACGTATCGTCCAAGCATACATTCAGCTCGGGCATCGGCTTTGGTTACAAGGTCAATGACTGGATGCGCCTCGACACCACACTCGATTATCATTGGGGCGGACAGGCCAAGGGCTCGGTCTCAGGCCTGAACTGCCCGTTGAACATGGCGCCCCCGGCGACGTCCACGACCTGTTCGGGCATGCAAACTCAAGACCGGAAGGTGTTCAACTGGTTGGTGAACGGCTATGCGGACCTTGGCACATGGTCCGGCCTCACGCCTTACATTGGCGTGGGTGTCGGCCTGAGCCATCAGACCGTGGCTGGCTCGATCAATTATTACGACAACGGCCCAACCGGAACCGGAATTCCCAAGCAATATGTCTACACGGATACGCTTGGCGTAATGCATAATTGGGATCGCACCGATGCGCGCAAGGGCATCACAAACTTCGCTTGGTCGGTTATGGGAGGCGTCGCTATCGACGTCAGCGCCCATACTAAGCTCGATATTGGCCTGAAATATCTGAATATGGGCCATATATCCTATCTGGACAGTGTCACGGGCGTTACCCGTTCCAAAGCCTTCACAACAAAGGCGGTCCATGTCGGGATGCGCTACATGATCGACTAGCGCTTAACGCCTAGATTTGACCAAACCGCGCCAAGCTGTCGACCCCGACGCCCTGGCGCAGTTTTATTTTTACGAAACCGTTTGACCCGCCACTTGCAAATCTGTAAACGCAGCAGCGGGACACCTCTCCCCAACGAGAGGCGCTCATCTGAAAGGATGGCATTAAAATGGTTGA
>JANXSV010000252.1 GCA_025356505.1 Methylovirgula sp. | reverse complement strand
TTGCAGGCATGGGATGTGGCAGCAGGCGCGGTCATGGTGCGCGAGGCTGGCGGATATGTGTCCGACGCCGACCGTGCCGATTTATCGCTAGAGCCGGTTAGCATTTGTGCCGGCAACGAATATTTGCACACTCAGCTTCTGACGCTCATCAAGCAAGCCGCCTAAAGCCAAGCCAGATAAGACGACAACTTAAGTGCGGGCATATTTAGCGCGCAAACTTCAGCGTGCCAAACTTCAGCGCACCAAACTTCAATGCACTATGGAAACCGCTTGGCAGCGCGCCACTCCGCCATTAGTCTGACACTTTGAAGCGACATGTTCGCGCGCATTACACTCAAATCAGAGTTGGCAGATGGCCGCAGCAGACCTCGATCCCTACCGCCTGTCTTCGCCGCGCATATTTCTTGTGCGCATGGCGGTGTTTATCATTCTGGCCGCATTCATCGCGCTGATTTTGTATAGGCAGATTGCCCAAGCCTTTTTTTCAAACCCCGGCTTGAACGGCCTGATTTTCGGCGTGCTGCTGATCGGCATTTTATTGTCGCTGCAGCAGGTGTGGCGTTTGTTTGCTGAGGTGCGGTGGGTCAACGGGCTGAACAGAGCCGCGACCAGCGTTGATGTGCAGCGTCCGCCGGTTTTGCTCGCCCCGATGGCGACACTGCTGGGAGACAAAGCGGGCGTCAAGTCGATCTCGACCCATACGCTGCGCGCTATCCTCGATTCAATTGGCTCACGCCTTGATGAAAGCCGCGAGATAGCGCGATACCTGACCGGCCTGCTGGTTTTTCTAGGTTTGCTCGGCACGTTTTGGGGCCTGATCGCCACCGTGGGCTCCATCGGTAATGTTATCCAGTCCATGAGCGGTTCCGGCGACAGCGGTATCCTGTTTGATTCGTTGAAATCCGGACTGAAAGAGCCGCTGGCCGGCATGGGCATCTCGTTTTCCTCCTCGTTGTTCGGGCTTGCCGGGTCTCTGGTTTTGGGCTTTTTGGACTTGCAAGCTGGGCAGGCGCAAAACCGATTCTACAATGAGCTTGAAGATCGGCTATCCGCCGCTGCGGTGGACGCCGCCGATACCGCCCCCCGCTTTCTCGGGCTGCCACCGGAGCTGCGCCAGGCCCTTGAACGGCTCGGCACCGAGCCTGCTGCCCCCGCCAGGCCGAATGCGGCCATGGGTCAACTGGCAGAAGGCGTTCAAGGGCTGGTGCAACATATGCGCACCGAGCAGCAGCTGATCCGTGATTGGGTGGAAGCGCAAGCCAACCAACAGCTGGAGATGAAAGCTGTACTTAACAAGCTTCTCGCGCGCCTTGAGCAGCCCTGATGGCTCGCACGCGCCGCCGCGAAAGCGGCATCAATTACTGGCCCGGGTTTGTCGATGCGCTTTCGACAATGTTACTGACAATCATCTTTTTGCTCTCTGTTTTCATGCTCGCGCAGTTTTTCCTCTCCCGCGAGGTCACCGGTAAAGATCAGCAGCTGGTAAAGCTTAATAAGCAGATCGACGAGCTGACCCAGCTTCTGGCGCTGGAAAAAGTATTGAAGAGCGATGCGCAGGCCAACGCGGCTTCGCTGGCGGCAACTTTGGACAAAAGCGCCTCCGACAAGGCGCGCCTTCAGGCCTTGATTGAGTCCGGGGCTTCAGACACCTCCGGCCTCGCTGGCAAGGTCGCCGCCACCGAGCAGGCCCTCTCCGCCGAAAAGCAGCTCTCGACCCGCGCCGCGGCGCAGGTGGATATTCTCAATCAGCAAATCGCGGCGCTAAGGCGGCAACTCGCGGCAATCGAAGACGCTTTGAACGCGTCAGAGGCGCGCGACAAGGAAAGCCAATCCCGGATCGCCGATCTCGGCTCGCGGCTTAACGTTGCGCTTGCGCAAAAGGTGCAGGAACTGGCGCGCTACCGCTCAGACTTTTTCGGGCGTCTGCGGGAGATTCTCGGTGACAGACCCGGTATCCGCGTCGTGGGCGATCGTTTCGTGTTTGAATCTGAGGTGCTGTATGAATCGGGACAGTCCGGCATCAAGGATGCGGGCAAAGCCGAACTTGATAAGCTTGCTTCTGCAATAACCGACCTTGAAAAGGAAATTCCCCCGGAAATACCGTGGATTTTGCGCATCGACGGCCATACGGACAAAAAGCCGCTGGCGGGCACCGGTCAGTACAAATCAAATTGGGATCTGTCGGCGGCGCGGGCCATCTCGGTGGTTCAATATCTGGCGAGCAAAGGCGTGTCACCGCAGCGCTTGGCTGCCGCTGGCTTTGGCGAATTTCAACCGCTTGACACCGGCGACTCCGACGAAGCTTTGCGCAAGAACCGCCGCATCGAATTGAAACTGACTGAACGCTGACATGCAACTCCGGCCTCTGTCCCAACCGGATTTGCCTTTGCTCACCGATCTGTGGGTACGAAGCTGGAAGACGTTGAAGCTGGATAT
>JANXSV010000246.1 GCA_025356505.1 Methylovirgula sp. | reverse complement strand
GTGTCAAAGCTCACAAGCGTGGCAAGGATTTCCTTTACGCGGGCAATATCGGTCAATTCAACACCCGCTTTACGAAAGGGCTATCGAGCGAAAAGGCCGGGATTTCCACATCGAAACCGACCCCCTCTTCGGTCACCATCTGGTACGACCCGCGCATGATGCCGGATGGTGTTTTCAGCGGACAGCCTGACGTGTAGCGAAAGGCTTCGCCATTTTGCAACACTGGCTGCTCGCCGACCACACCCGCGCCGCACACCTCCTCGGTGTGGCCAGTGGCATCAGTGATGATCCAATTGCGTGAGATCAACTGCACGGTTTCGGGCCCTTGATTGACGATTTCGATGGTATAGGCCCAGAAAAACTGGTCACGATCCGGCTCGGACTGATCCGGCACAAATTGCGGCAGTACAGTTACCTCGATGGCTCTGGTCGTTGCACGATACATGGCGGCATTTTGCGATAGACGGAGGCTTTCGTCGAGCCTTGATTTTCGGCAGGGCGGGAAAGCCGCCCCGCTGCGACGCTATAACCTCGCGAGGCCGGCCTGAAGATCGGCGATCAAATCCTGCACATCTTCCAGCCCAACCGAAAAGCGCAGCATGCCTTGCGTGATGCCAAGCTCCAGCCGCTGCTCTTCGGTAAGCCGCTGGTGGGTGGTGGTGGAAGGGTGTGTGATCAAGCTTTTGGAATCGCCGAGATTGTTCGAAATCAGGATGACCTCTAAAGCATTGGCAAGCTTGAACGCGGCAGCTTTACCAGCCTTCATTTCGAAGGCGATCATCTGGCCGCCGCCGCTCATCTGCTTTTGCACGATGGCGCGTTGCGGATGATCGGTGCGGCCGGGATAGATAACTCTGGCAATATGTGGGCTTTGCGCCAGAACATCGGCTATTTTTTCGGCATTGGCCTGCTGTTGCATGACCCGCAGCGAAAGTGTCTCCATGCCTTTCAACATCACCCAGGCGTTAAACGGCGACATGGCAGGGCCGGTTTGGCGCAGATAATTGGCGATATGGGTCTGGATGAACTCTTCCGAGGCCAGAATGACCCCGCCCAGACAGCGACCTTGACCGTCGATATGTTTCGTCGTGGAGTAAACCACGCAGTCGGCTCCCAGTTCGAAGGGAGACTGCAACAAGGGTGTGGCAAACACATTGTCCACCAGCAACGTTGCGCCACCGGCATGGGCAATTTTTGCAATCTCGGCGATGTCGTAGACTTCGAGTGTAGGATTCGTCGGGCTTTCCAAAAATACGGTTTTGGTATTGGGGCGCATTGCGGCTGCCCACGCTGCCAGGTCGGAACCGTCGACAAGGGTGGATTGCACGCCGAAGCGCGGCAATAGCTCCTGCACGATATAAAGGCAGGAGCCGAATAACGCCCGCGAGGACACCACATGATCTCCGGCTTTGAGTTGGCCCATCAAGGCGGCGGCAACGGCTGCCATGCCCGTGGCGGTGGCGCGGGCCGATTCGGCTCCTTCAAGCAGTGCCATGCGTTGCTCGAACATGGCCACCGTCGGGTTGGCAAAGCGCGAATAGACGAAGCCGGGTTCTTCATTTTTGAAGCGGCGCTCGGCGGCTTCCATGCTGTCATAGACGAAGCCCTGCGTTAGGAACAAAGCTTCCGAAGTTTCGCCGAACTGCGACCGCATCGTGCCGCCATGAATGAGGCGGGTGGCGGGGCGCAAATTCTTCACGTCGACGGTGTTTTTCATGCTTTGCTCCAAAATAAAAAACCCGACTTCAACATGTCCAAAAGGACAAGCCAAAACCGGGTGCAACCCCGATCTTTTAGCCATTGTTTAACGTGGCGGCAAGCCGACCGGCTCAAGGGACCACGAATTACCTGTGGCCTACGCCAGCCAAGGCTTGGCGTCAAGATTGCGTTGAGCTAAGCAATCTTTAAAGAATGAGTTTTGAAAAAAATAAAGGGGCCAACCTACCGGTTTAGCCCCTTTTTCCGAAACTCACGTTCCGGGTGGATGTTGCGTAGATAGCAACAAAGGATAAAAATGTCAACTTTAAACTCTCGTCGTGTCGCCATATATGTAGATGGTTTTAATCTCTATCACGCCATCGATGCGCTCGGAATTGACAAGCTAAAATGGTTGAACCTCGCAGCTTTGGGAAATGCGCTTTTGCGCCCGAATGAGCGGTTGGTGAAGGTTCACTACTTTACAACGGTGGTGAACTGGAACGCCGAAAAGAAAGATCGGCATGAGACGTATATCAGAGCCCTTCAGGCAAAGGGAGTGATCGTCTCAGAAGGCGTTTTTAAAAAATCGACCCGACACTGCACTCAATCCGGCAATTTTTGTCCTTTTCGAGAAGAGAAGCAGACGGATGTTGCTATTGGAGTAAATATTATTTCAGACGCCTATGAGGACGTTTTTGATCGGATATTACTAATTACTGCAGATACGGATCAAATTCCGACAATCGAAATGATCATAAATCGGTTCCCATGTAAAACAGTGACGTGGGTCGCACCACCGAAGCGGATGCAACAAACGCGAGAAATAGGACAACTTGTGGAAGATCGCTTTGAACTCAGTCAAGGCATGATAGGAACTTGCCGCCTTCCCCGCGTAGTGACTGACAGTGCTGGAAACATCGTTGCTGTTATGCCAAATACCTATGCCTGAAATGCAAAATAATTCCTGATCGGATTAAGTTGAGGAAGATACACTTGGCCAAATATACGCCCCCGGTTGGAATTTTATCGGCGCATCAGATCGAGGCTCTGAGCGCAGCCGGGGCGATTACGCCGCTCACGCCCTATGCGGAAGACCAGATCCAACCCGCGAGCCTGGACTTGCGACTGGGGAAGCGGGCGTGGCGCATGCGGGCGAGTTTTTTACCCGGCCCGACCCGGCTGGTTAAAACTGCTATCGAACGGTTTGCCCTGCATGAAATTGACCTCACGCGCGGCGCTGTGCTTGAAACCGGCACAGTCTATATTGCTGAAATTCAGGAAGCGCTGCATTTGCCGCCCGAAATTGCCGCAAATGCCAATCCGAAAAGTTCAACCGGAAGGCTGGACGTTTTCACACGGGTGATAACCGATAAAGCGCGGGCCTTTGACGTGATTGAGGCGGGCTATAAGGGACCGCTTTATGCGGAAATCTCGCCGCGCACTTTCCCGATTTTGGCGCGCACCGGCTCGCGCCTTAGCCAGATCCGCTTCCGGCACGGCGAAGCCCGCCTTGATGGCGCGGCGCACCTCGACCTTCATGCACGCGAAACGCTGGTGACTTCCGCAAACCCGTCGATATCAGCGGGCGTCGCAGTTTCGATTGACCTGCAGGGTTTTGATGGCTTGGTCGGTTACCGCGCCAAGCGCCATACCGGATTGATTGATATTGATGTGAAGGGCGCTCAGCGCATCGCTGACTTCTGGGAGCCGATGCCTGCACCTGCAAACGGGGTTCTGGTGCTGGATCCGGGTGAATTTTATATTCTGGCCAGCAAGGAGGCGGTGAGAGTGCCGCCGGACCACGCGGCTGAGATGACCCCGTTTGACCCGCTCGTCGGCGAATTCCGTGTCCATTATGCCGGATTTTTCGACCCCGGCTTTGGCGCGCATGAGGCGGGCGGAGCCGGAGCGCGGGCTGTGCTTGAAGTTCGCTCTTACGATGTGCCGTTCATTCTGGAAGACGGGCAGATTGTCGGGCGGCTGGTTTATGAGCGGATGTCCGAGGTGCCTAAGGTGCTGTATGGCGCGATGGCAACTTCGAATTATCAGGCGCAGGGGCTGAAGCTGTCGAAACATTTTAAATAGATTACTGATCGCTCTTGCCGCCCTGCCGTCGGGGCGGTTATAAGGCGCAGTACGCGGGTGTAGTTCAATGGTAGAACGGCAGCTTCCCAAGCTGCATACGAGGGTTCGATTCCCTTCACCCGCTCCAGCCCTAGCCTGCCTGACCCTCGTTTGTGTTGCCTGCGGCGCTTTGGGCTCGATTCCCTTCACCCGCTCCATATTTTACTTTGCACCAAGCTTTACAGACCAAGCCACCCCGAACAAACGGGCGGCTAGGACATGGTAAAAGCCGCGGCGCGGGTGTAAAACTCCTCCGGCACGGCTATCGCCATCATCTCCATATTGCGCTGAAAACTGGACGCCTTCGCCGTTCCTATCAAAACGGAAGCGACGTTCGGATTGCGCAATGGAAACTGTAGGGCGGCGGCAGCGAGCGGAATGTGGTATTCGTCGGCAAGATTTTGCAGGGCTTTGACCTTGGTCAAAACCTCGTGGCTGGCGGGCGCATAGTCGAAATGCGCATCCGGCCCGGGGCC
>JANXSV010000227.1 GCA_025356505.1 Methylovirgula sp. | reverse complement strand
CCTTGATCGTATCATTTTAATGAGCTATTTCAATTGTAGTGCACCCGTAGCTCAGCTGGATAGAGTACTGCCCTCCGAAGGCAGGGGTCACAGGTTCGAATCCTGTCGGGTGCGCCATTCATTGAACAGGTTAAATGGCGGTTCCCAAGGTAGCGATTCGCGACTTGTCCGGGCTGTTCTGGTTCTAGAGGCTCGTTCTGGTTCTAGAGGCTCGCTTTGTTTCTGATACCAGATCGGCACGTGTCGGGAAAACCAGCAATTTAAATACAAGGGAATTCGGCGGAAAGCGGCGGAACATCTGAGAGCGAAGGTGAGGGCGCTAGCCCAAAACTGCTTCTAGGAGTTTTAGTGATGGGCGAGTGCCAGATGACTTGGTAAGACTCAAGGATAATTTCACGCGAGACGGCCACGGTTTAAGCGCTTAAGTGTTGTGTCTTGCACATGACCCAGAAAGGTGGGACGGCGTCAGCAATATTTGCGCTAAAAGGTTAGCCTAACACTCCGCTGAACGCTCACACCGGTGCGTTGGCAAAAAAGCACGAGTGATCGCATGTCGCCTGCGGAATACGCTTAACCAAACGATCGTCAGCGCGATAGCTGAAATTGCCAGAGGTAGCCGTAGTCCGGTCCAGTTCGCACCCAGTCCTACAGTCAGGGTACCCACAGCACCCGCGATCTTCGTGAACAAGAACAGGGTAGACATGACTCTGCCCCGGCGTGCATCGTCCACATGAAACTGCATCAGCGAGATAGTCCCGGTACGGCGCGTCTCGCCGAAAAAGCCGAAGAGCACCATCCCAAAGAGCGCGACCGCCAGTGCCGTCGCGCCAGCCAAGATGTAGATCGCAACGGCAAAGCCGAGAACGGCCCATAGCACCCTAGACGGAGTGGCGGAACTAAGGCCGCCGTAGGCGAGCCAAAAGGCTGCGACGGTTGCTCCGATTCCTGCCGCGCTGAACATCGTCGCCATCGTCCCCGCTCCAAGGCCAAGCACCATATTGGTGTAGGCCGGCATCATTGAGTTCACCGATGCCGCGATAGCGTCCCCTACCAAAACCAGCACCAGCAGGGCCGACAAACCACGATGCGTGACGATATAAGTCACGCCCTCTAGGAAATCTGCTTTGATCGAGGCCCGCACGGACCTGCTCTGCACGAAGCCGGGTGGGGTTCTGAGAAGAAACGCCGTCCAGAAGAAGATGAAATAGCCGACAACGTTGATGACAAAGGCCAGCCCTGCGCCCCAATGAACGAGGATCCAACCTGCGAGGGCTGGCCCGGCAAAAACTGCAAATTGGGTATAGGCCGCGCTGATTCCAATGGCCGATGCAAGCTTGTCCTTCGCCACAAAGCGGGGAAGCAACCCATAATTTGCAGGAATGCTGAAGCTGTGAATGAACCCATGCGCGACGGCGCTGATGCAGATGAGCGGCAGGCTCAGTTGGTTCGTCAGTGCCAGAGCCGCCAGACCGGCCGACTTGATCCCGTCGAGGGCGTAAGCCCCCATCAGGATGCGAAACCGGTCGTGCCGATCCGCCAGAACGCCCCCGAGCGGCAGGAACAGGATCGTCGTTACCGTGGTCGCTGCGGAGACGATCGCAATCCAGGTAGTGGAATGGGTGATGTCCCATGCGACCCAAGAGAACGTGATGTTCTGGACGAAATAAGTAATCCACGACGTGATCGAGCCTATCGAATAGATCCGAA
Organism: Methylovirgula sp.; assembly: GCA_025356505.1. Classification (GTDB taxonomy): domain Bacteria; phylum Pseudomonadota; class Alphaproteobacteria; order Rhizobiales; family Beijerinckiaceae; genus JANXSV01. Next base: position 2,792 of record JANXSV010000227.1, on the reverse strand, counting down.
AGTTCCGATCCGAGAAGGCTTTGCCGATGCCGCCAAGCAACTGCGCCATTCATCATCTCCAATTTCAGAAGCATAGAGGATAGCACACGCTGCTGTACCTGTAAGGGTCGAAACCGGCCGCCCTCTTTGCGAAAATCTTAAATAATGAGCTTTGCGGCGGCACTGAGCAAAGCCACCGCAAAGACTTTTTTCTTGTTTAATCCCCGAGGAGCTGTATCCAAACCATGTTAGCGGTGGAGATCGAATCTGTCCGCTTCCATTACCTTCACCCAAGCCGCAACGAAAGTATCAATGAAGCGGTTTTCTCCGTCATGGCTGGCATAAACCTCCGCCAGCGCGCGCAATTCCGAGTTGGATCCGAAAACAAGATCCGCTCTGGTACCAACCCACTTTTCTATGCCATCAACCGAACCCGCAAAGGTGTGAGGCTGGCCCTCCACCGACCGCCACGATGTGCCAATCGACAAAAGATTGATGAAAAAATCGTTTGTCAGGACGCCGACACGGTCGGTCAGCACCCCAAGCTTGCTACCTTTGGATGTGACGCCCAGCACGCGAAGCCCTCCGACAAGAGCGGTCATTTCCGGTGCGCTCAAGTTGAGTAAATTGGCGCGATCAACCATCAGGTATTCTGCTGGCAAACGAAGTGTGGAGCCGTAAAAATTACGGAAGGGGTCAGAGCTTAATTCTAGTTTTGAGAATGAGTCTACGTCGGTCTGATCTTGACTGGCATCAACGCGGCCCGACGTAAACGGAATGGTCAAATCTCTACCGGCGGCCTTGGCAGCCATTTCAATACCGACGCCGCCCGCGAGAACGATGACGTCCGCTACTGAAACGGACCTACCCCCCGACGTTTTTGATTTGAAGTCGGATACGATACCCTCAAGCGTCCGCAACACATGATTAAGCTCTATTGGATCGTTGACCTGCCAGTTGCGTTGTGGCTCAAGCCGGATTCGACCGCCGTTTGCGCCACCACGTTTGTCACTTTGCCTGTAGGAAGAAGCTGACGCCCATGCAGCGGATACTAGCTGCGTGACAGTTAATCCCGATGTGGCGATGCTCTGCTTTAGCTGTTCAATGTCGTTGGACTGAAGTGCTAGCGCGGTGTTGGCAGGAAGCGGGTCTTGCCAGAGCAATATTTCAGAAGGCACTTCTTTGCCTACATAACGAGCCTTTGGTCCCATGTCTCTGTGAGTAAGTTTAAACCATGCACGGGCGAAGGCATCCGCGAAAGCGTGTGGGTCCTGTAAGAAACGCCGCGAAACCTGCTCATAAGCAGGGTCAACACGCAGAGCCAAATCTGTGGTCAGCATTTGCGGGGCGTGACGCTTGGCGGGATCGTGTGCGTCCGGCACGGTTCCTTGCCCGCCGCCATTTTTTTGCTGCCACTGATGTGCGCCCGCCGGGCTTTTTGTCAGTTCCCAATCATGTTCGAATAGCGTTTCGAAATAGCTATTGTCCCATGTAGTCGGGGTCGCAGTCCAAGTTACCTCAAGGCCGCTGGTGATGGTATCGCCTCCGCTTCCGCTCCCAAAACTATTGCGCCATCCGAGCCCCATTTCCTCTAACTCTGCACCCTCAGGTTCCGCTGAAACAAATTTGCTAGGGTCTGCGGCGCCATGCGTTTTTCCGAAAGTGTGACCACCGGCGATCAATGCGACGGTCTCTTCGTCATTCATAGCCATACGGGCAAAGGTTTCACGGATGTCGCGTGCGGAAGCCAACGGATCTGGACGAGCATTAGGGCCTTCGGGATTTACATATATCAAGCCCATCTGAACCGCAGCAAGAGGGTTTTCTAGCTCTCGATCACCCGTGTAGCGTTGGTCTCCGAGCCATTCAGTTTCCGGACCCCAGTAAACATCCTCGTCCGGTTCCCAGACATCGACTCGCCCTCCTGAGAAGCCGAACGTTTTCAACCCCATTGTTTCTAAAGCAACATTGCCAGTGAGGATGAATAAGTCCGCCCATGAGATCGACTGGCCGTATTTTGCCTTTATGGGCCATAGAAGTCGGCGCGCCTTATCTAGATTTGCATTGTCTGGCCAACTATTGAGCGGAGCAAAGCGTTGCTGTCCCGAACCGGAGCCACCACGTCCGTCTGCTACGCGATAGGTTCCGGCACTGTGCCACGCCAAGCGGATCATGAACGGGCCATAGTGACCAAAGTCGGCTGGCCACCAAGGTTGCGAAGTTGTCAATAGATTCGCAATATCAGCCTTTAGCGCATCATAATCCAGGGCCTCAAAAGCGGCAACATAATCAAAGTTTTCTCCCAGCGGGTTAGCCAGTGCAGGGTTTTTGGCAAGAATTTTCAAATTAAGCCGTTTCGGCCACCATTCCTGGTTCTGACCGCCTTGGGTCGGGTGTGCGATTTTGCCGTGATCTACCGGACACTTTTGCCCTGCTGCACTTGCATTTTCCGTGTTCATTTCAGCCACTACGGCATCATCATGCTTTACTTCAGCCATTTTGGTACTCCTGCGTTCACCGCATCGTTTAGAACAGTTCTAACAAAAAGTCGCTAGGAAAGCGCTTGGAAAACTCTCCTATACATGTGACCTTTAGCTGCAAGTCTCGCAACGACGATCCAAGTTTTTGCTTACAGGATCAAGTGATGCCGATGGCCTTTCGAGCCGAATTACGCGTCAATGCTACTTTTCGCAGTTAAAGCGACTAAGGGCACATATTGCCTTCAATCATCTTCGGCTATGTCTTCTGCCCAAATTTCTGGTTTCTCTTTGATAAAAAGTTCCATCAAAGCGATGCAGTCCGGATCCTCTGCA
>JANXSV010000202.1 GCA_025356505.1 Methylovirgula sp. | reverse complement strand
TTCGGCGAGATTTGCGCCCTTGCCGCCCAAAAGGTTTTTCATGCCCGCTTTGCCTTCGGCTTTACCGTCGCCGAATGAATAGACCCATTTCACCATATTAGATGTCCTTCGATATTTGGCCGGATTTCAGCTTGAGGCATGGGGGTGTTTTGGAACAGAAATATTGAAATTGGAATAAGACTTAGCGCTAAAGCTGCAATAATTGCGCCACTTTCTGCAAAAATTTAAGTGCCGGCTGATGTTTGATGCGCACGAAGCGCTTTTCATCAGCCTGCAATTTTAGAAAAATCCGCTGCGGCGTGCATTTGCGCTCTGAAATTCGAGAGCAACCGCAGGCGGTTGAGGCGCAGGGCGGCATCGTCGGCGTTGACCATGACATCGGTGAAAAACGCCTCTGCAGGTTGCGCCAGCTTCGCGAGAGCATTGAGCGCGGCGGTGAAATCATTTTTCCGCATCGCGGCGGAGGTCTCGTAGGCAGAAGTGTGCAATTCAGCGCCAAGCGCCTTTTCTGAGGGTTCGTGTAGATATTTGACTTCGCCGGGTAGCGCATAACTTGCGGCCTCAGTGGGAAATTTCTTCTCCTCGGCGCGCAGGATATTGGCGGCGCGCTTATAGGCGGCGAGCAGGTTTTTGCCCGAATCGGTTTCGAGGAAAACTTGCAGCGCCTGCGCACGGTTTTGGATTTCGAGGAGGTCATTTGCTTCGAGTGAGATCACCGCATCGAGGACATCATGGCGCATGCCCTTCTCGCGCAGATAGACTTTTAAGCGTTCATTGAAAAAGGTGAGGAGGTCGGAGGAAATTGCACAAGCATATTTTTCAAAAAAAGAACTTTCTGCAGGAATTTTATCCGGATGAATTCTTAAATTGGTTAGCTCGTTTGCCCTAGACTCAAAAGTCTTAGTCACAAGCTCCATCAATTCAGGGTATCTACGAGATACTTCATCGTCGTTCAGCCTTTTGCCGAACGGGACAACTGTGTCGTAGAGTTTTTCTGTAACTGTCCAATCGAGTAAATTGTTGCCCACCGCAAAAACTTCGATACTCGACTCATACACATCCCAATGTTCGTCCATCATTTTTATAAGCAAGGGATTAAATCGTTTTAAAAATCCATCGTAGTTAAGATAATTGTACTCGAAAGGACTCTTTTCCTGCAAATAGCCAAAAAAGCTTATTGCTTCGATTAGACGTTCTTTGGGGAGGTATTCCCGATCAAAGGCATTATAAAAATAGTCGATTTTGGAGACAAGTAGTTTTAAAAGAGCGTATCGGACTGGGCTGCTCAGGTTGATCTTCAATCCATTCTCCAGCACCAGCCGGATCACGCCCAAGGCGGCGCGGCGCAGGGCAAAGGGGTCCTTCGAGCCGGTGGGTTTTTCATCAATCACCCAGAAACCAACCAGAGTGTCGAGCTTGTCGGCCAGCGCCAGTGCAATGGAGATGGGGTTTTTCGGCACATAGTCCGAAGGGCCCTGTGGCTTGTAATGTTCCTCGATCGCCAGCGCGACTTCGGGTTTTTCGCCCTGCAACTCAGCATAGCGGCGGCCCATCAGGCCCTGCACTTCAGGAAATTCGCCAACAACTTCTGTGATTAGATCTGCTTTGCACAGTTCTGCAGCGCGCTTCGCATCGGCAGGATTTGCGCCAACCAGCGACGCAATATACTGCGCCAACGCAATGATGCGATCAACGCGTTCGCCCTGCGTGCCGAGCTTTTCGTGGAAGACGATGTTCAGCTGGCGGCTTTTGTCCATGCGCTGATCGAGCAGGCTGCGCTTTGGATTATAATCCGGCAACGGCTTCTGATCGGTTTGCCAGAAATACAGGGCATCGGACAGGCGCGCGCGCACAACGCGGCTATTGCCGGCCGCGATGGCTTTGCCATGGTCCGTGGCCTCGATATTGGCGGTGAGGATGAAGGCGGGGGCGAGCTTATTGGTTTTCGGGTTTCGCAGCACAAAGCATTTTTGATTGGCGCGGATGGTGGCGCGCACAACTTCGCCCGGAATATCCAGAAACGCCGCGTCGAAACTGCCCATCAGCACCACGGGCCATTCGACAAGACCGGCGACTTCATTGAGCAGGCCCTCGTCCTCAACCAGCTCATAGCCATGCGCAAAGGCCAGCGTCTGCGCGTCGGTGAGAATAATTTCGCGGCGGCGCGCCGGATCAAGCACCACCTTGGCTTTCTCGAGCGCTGCAACATAGTCGCCGAAACGCCGGACTTTGATGGCAGCGGGCGCCATGAAACGATGGCCGTAGGTAATGTTGGAAGCCGTGATGCCGCCAACCTCGAAATCAACGATTTCCGGCTCCTCGGTTTCCGGCCCGAAGGTGCAAACAATGCTGTGCAGAGGCCGCACCCAGCGCAGCGACTCCGGATAGGCTATCGTATCGCCCCAACGCATTGATCTTGGCCACGGGAAATTGCGCACGATGCCGGGCAGAATATCGCGCAACACGTCTGAAGTTTGCTTTCCGGCACGGTGGATGTGGGCGATGTAAATCTCGCCCTTTTTGCCATCGGATTCGATCTTGGCTTGATCGATCGACGACAGCCCGGCCTTTTTCAAGAATCCGGCCAGCGCCTGCTCGGGTGAGCCGACACGCGGGCCTCTGATATCCTCGTGCTGATCACTCTGGCGGGCGGGAAGGCCAACAATATTCAGCGTTAAGCGGCGGGGCGTGACATAGGCGGCTGCGCCTTCATAGGTGAGGCCGCGATCGACGAGCGCATTGGTGACCAGCTTCTGCAAATCCTGCGCGGCGTTCGCCTGCATGCGGGCGGGGATTTCTTCGCTAAACAATTCAAGAAGGAGGTCGGGCATTTTGCGGCTTTGTGTTGGAAAAATATGGAGAGATGGCGTTTACGGGCTAACTATGCCGCTCCGCCGCCTGCTGTTTTGAGCCAAGCCTGCCCGCAGGCTTTGGCAAGTTCGCGCACACGCAAAATATAGCTTTGGCGTTCGGTGACCGAGATCACGCCGCGCGCATCAAGCAGATTGAAGCGGTGGGACGCCTTGATGCATTGGTCATAGGCAGGCAGCGCCATGGTGTGACGCTCGTGCTGATCGCCTGCGGCAAGCAACGCTTTACATTCGGCTTCAGCGTCTTTGAAATGTTGAACCAGCATCGCCGTATCGGCATGTTCAAAGTTATGGCGGGAATATTCCTGCTCGGCTTGTTTGAACACATCGCCGTAGGTGACTTTGGCTGCGCCTTCGAGGCCGTTGAAGTTGAGGTCATAGACATTTTCAACGCCCTGCACATACATGGCGAGGCGCTCCAACCCATAGGTGAGTTCGCCGGATATCGGCGCACATTCGACGCCAGCCACTTGCTGAAAATAGGTGAACTGACTGACTTCCATGCCGTCGCACCAACATTCCCAGCCAAGCCCCCAAGCGCCGAGTGTTGGGCTTTCCCAGTCATCTTCCACAAACCGGATGTCGTGCAGCGCCATATCAACGCCTATGGCCGCGAGGCTATCGAGATAGAGTTGCTGAAGGTTTGAAGGCGATGGCTTCAGAATGACCTGAAACTGGTAATAATGCTGGAGGCGGTTGGGATTTTCCCCATATCGGCCATCTTTAGGGCGGCGGGAGGGCTGAACATAGGCGGCGTTCCAATGTTTGGGGCCAAGGGAGCGCAAGGTTGTAGCAGGGTGGAACGTGCCCGCGCCCACTTCCATATCGTAGGGTTGCAAAATAACGCAGCCCTGCGCTGCCCAGAATTGTTGCAGGGTCAACAAAAGCCCCTGAAACGAGCGGGCCGGGTCAAGCGCTGAGGTTTTGCTGGTCATGGGTTTGCCGGGTGCGAGTTTTGCAGGTTCGAGTTTTGCAGGTTCGAGTTTTGGGGCAAACTAGTGAGGCGGAGCGATTTGGTCAATGCGCGTCTGTGGCATTGAGGCTTGTGCGCATGCGCACAGCGCCAGCGCGCGGCAGGGTGCATCACTGTGGTCATGCCGGATGACATCCGGTGCCAGAATAACAGGAGACCACCATGACACGTTTTACCCGTTCGAATCTCGCAGCCAGCGTCCTCGTCAGCCTCGCAGTTATCGCTACAACCGCGGATTTTGCCCAAGCCCTGCAGACCCGCGGCCCAAGCAACGGCGTCACACCCGCCGCCCCGACCAACGGTAACACTCCAACCGGCCCGAGCGACTCGATCATTTCAGGCTGCCAGCCTGGCACAACTTTTCGCATGTGCCCGACGCGCTATTATCAACCTCAGCCGGCGGCTGAAGCCTGCGCACGCGGGCTGTGGGAAGACAATAAGATTGGCTATATCCTGCAACAGGCTCACGTTTGTATGCACCATCGCCTAACGCCGATTCGGATGTAGCACTGACCGGAATTTTATAAGCGGCGCAGGGGCTTCAAGCTGCGCCGCTGATGTTTTTGAGCGCCTGGCTGCGACGCATTGCGGCAACGAAACTAACGGTTGAATTGCGCGGCAATTTATTTGACACTGCGGCGCTACAACTTCGGAGGAACATCCCATGATTTCCAGTTTTTTGAAGTTTTTGTCCCCGCTTCAATTTTTCAAAATGTTTATGACCCGCGCAGTGCTGGCGTTGTGCCTCGCAGCCTCTGCAGTACCGCCTATGGTGGAAACCGCTGCTGCGGCTCCGCTTGCTGCGCTGACAACTGCGCAGGAGGCACTTCCTGCGACACAAATCGATCAGACACGTTACCGTAGATATCGTCATTATCATCACCGGTATTTTTACGGGCCGCGGCGCTATTACCGGCCGATTTATCGACCGATTTACCGTCCGTTTTACCGGCCGTATTACGGTGTGTCGTGCCGTCGTTATGTCGGTTGGCATCGTTCGCGCTACGGCATGGTTTTTGGACCCTATCGGCGCTGTTTCCGCTAGACGAGCCTGAACGGCAGATGAACCTGCCAGTCAGGCTCTGTTCAGCGTGAGGCACATATAAATTCCTGGTGAATGACGAACATCAGGAGTTTTCAATGTTTCGCAAAGTTACACTTGCCCTGACTGCCGCTGCCGCGCTTGCCGGCGCGGTGGCAGTTACAACAACGCCAGCTGCCGCAGATCCATTTGGCTATGGCTATCACCACGGCTACGGCCATGGCGGCGGGTTGGGATTTGGATTTGGCTTCGCGCCACCCATCTACGGCCCCGCACCGGTCTACTACGATGATGCGCCGCGGTGTTATTTGAAGCGCCACTGGGAGCGTGGCTATTATGGTTGGCACCGCGTGGTGCGGCGCGTCTGCTATTAATCAGCAGAAAATTTGAAACAAACCTGCGCGCTTAAGGAAACCTGATTTCGGCCTGCCCGCGCAGGATAGCTTCGGCCTGCGCCGAATAGGCAGCCCCGTCATGCATGACAATTCCTTGCAATATCGAAGGCGGCGCGCGGCTGCCTTTGGTTGCCCGCACTAGAATGCGCGATGCAGCTTGTCCCGTCTTTGAATAGACCGGAATAATATGCACATCGCCGAACCGGCTGGCGGTTGCGGCCAGAACCTCGCCTAATGCCGAAGCTAGATGCACCAAATAGAGTGTGCCCTTCGGCGCTAGAAGGGCGGCGCAGGCGCGGAGCCAATCATCAAGTGAACTAGCCATCGCATAGGCCTCCGACTTGAGCGGCTCCGGCGAGGCGCGCACAGACCCGGTTTTGTAAAATGGTGGATTGGTAAGGATGATGTCGGCCATCCTGTCGGACAGGTTAGTAGCCCGGCGCGATTTGACATCCAGCACGTCCGCAACTGTGACCTGTGCCCGGCCTTCCAGAGCGTTAAGCGTTATGTTGTGCCGCGCCAGTGCCGCCTGCCCGTCATCGCGCTCAACAAGATGCACACGAATATGCGGCGCCCGGATGGCCGCGGCAAGGGCCACAGCGCCGACACCCGCCCCGATATCGAGCACCAGACCTTGTGAAGAATGGGGAAGGCAGGCAGCAAGCAACACACCGTCTGTTCCGGCTCGGTGGCCTGTGAGCGGCTGAACCAGACGCACTTTACCGCCTAGAATAAAACTCTCGGCAGTTCCAGCGGGCAGTTCAGGTGAGGGCATCTTCCAGCCCTGCCTCGGTCAGCATCAGCCGCGCCTGATCGAACTCGTCTTCCGGCACCATGATGCGGCGCGGCAGGAACCCGAGCGATCCTTCTGCAGCGCTGGTGAACTGATCGGCGATGAAATAGTTGAACTCTTCTGATTTCAACATGGCTTCAACAGCCGAAATCAAAACAAGATCGTTGGTGCGCATCAATTCTTTCATTATTGCAGTTTCTCAGACGGAGGTGATTGCGGCAATCCTGCTTATTGCAGCCTATAGTCAAACGTGCAAATGGTGACCATCACTGTATTTACGAGAGGTTATCTGCTGTGAGTATTATCATTCTCGCTCAAGAAAAAGCAAAGCCCGCAGAATTGGGGCCGCTTGTGGCGCTGGTTAAAGCGGATATGGCACGCGTGAATACGACTATTCTGGCGTTGACCGGCTCCGAAGTGACAATGATACCGCAAGTAGCCAATCATCTGATCTCATCGGGCGGTAAACGTTTGCGGCCGATGCTGACTTTGGCGAGCGCGGGTCTGTGCGGATACCGCGGCGACGGCCATATCCGACTGGCAGCTTCGGTTGAATTCATGCATACCGCGACGCTGCTGCATGACGATGTTGTAGATGAAAGCGATATGCGGCGCGGACAACAATCTGCCCGCAAGCTGTGGGGCAATGAAGCCAGTGTGCTTGTGGGCGATTTTCTGCTCGGCAAAGCCTTCAAAATGATGGTGGATGTGGGCTCTCTGCCCTGCCTTGATGTGTTGGCCAGCGCTGCCAGTATCATCGCCGAGGGTGAAGTGATGCAACTTGCCGCCGCCAAGAATATGGAAACCAGCGAAGAAAGCTATCTGGCGGTTATTCGCGCCAAAACGGCGGCGCTGTTTGCCGCTGCCAGCGAAGTTGGGCCGATTTTGGCGGGGCGCGGCAAGGGTGATATTGACAATTGCCGGTCCTACGGCATGAACCTCGGCATCGCTTTCCAACTCATCGACGATGCGCTCGATTATGGCGGCACCTCAGCCAAGCTTGGCAAAAACGTCGGTGATGATTTCCGCGAAGGCAAAATCACCCTTCCCGTTATCCTGGCTTATCGTCGCGGCTCTGAAGTCGAACGCGCCTTCTGGAAGCGGACTTTGGAGGCTTCACAGCGCGAAGACAGCGATCTTGCCACGGCGCAGGGTTATCTCACCAAACATCGGGCGCTGGAAGATACTGTGGAACGCGCGCGGCATTACGGCGCTATGGCCAAGGATGCGCTCGAACTGTTCCCCAATTCGGATTGGAAGCACGCGCTGCTCGATGTGGTGGATTTTTGTGTGGCGAGAGCGCATTAAAATCGAAGCCGGATATCTGCTAGCTCGCGCGTGAATTTTGCTCTCTTCCGCAACCAAAGTGTTGATAATATCCAAGGCGCTCGTTCACCCCTGCTCCACCCTCAAGCCCACGCCATTTTCCACGGCTATGACCGTGACGCGCTGCCCTAAAGCCAAATCCGGCCCTCGCACGTTCCAGACTGAATCCTGCACCTTGATACGGCCCTCGCCGTTAACGATGGCGGACTCAAGCAAAAAGCTGCGACCGATAAGGCCTTGGGCGCGCTGACCCAGAAATTCCGGCTTGATGCTTTGGGAGATCGAGCCATAAAAGAAGCGTCCACCAAGGCTGAAAATCACCGCAAAGGCCGCAAACAGCAGTATTAGCCCTTCGGCGCCCAGCGCGTTTGGCGCAGCCAGCAAAAACACGCCTGTGGCGACTGCGCCGAGCCCGATCCAGAGCAGGAATGCCCCGGGCAGCAGCATTTCGGCCATACAAATCACCAAACCGCCAATCAACCAGATCCATGAATTCAACATTTCTATTTCCTCAATCGCTATTTTCTCACTTGCCGCCCATCGGCGGAACGGAAGAGCGTGGCGCAGGCCGCGACGCGTCAGCTTTGGCATTTTCGCTGGTGGCGGAGCGGGCAATTTCGGCAATGCCGCCTAGAGTACCGGCCAATGAGGCCATATCCAGCGGCATGATGAAGGTTTTTGTGCTTGGGGAGTGTGCCAGCGCATCAATGGCGCGGACATATTTTTCGGCAATGAAGTAGTTCAAAGCCGCCAAATCGCCTTTACTGATGGCTTCAGACACCATGCCGGTAGCGGCAGCTTCCGCCTGCGCCTGACGTTCGCGCGCTTCGGCATCACGGAAGGCGGCCTCTTTACGGCCTTCAGCATCAAGCACAAGCGCCTGCTTGCGCCCTTCCGCGCGCAACACCTCGGAAGCCTTCAAGCCCTCCGCTTCGAGAATATTGGCGCGCTTTTCACGCTCCGCCTTCATCTGGCGGCCCATGGATTCGACGAGGTCTTTCGGCGGGACGATGTCCTTGATTTCAATACGGGTGGTTTTCATGCCCCAGGCCTCAACGGCCTTGTCGACCACATTGAGCAGGCGGACGTTGATCTCGTCGCGGTGGGATAAAAGCTGGTCCAGGTCCATTGAGCCCATCACGGTTCGGATGTTGGTCATCACCAGATTGAGCAGCGCCTGTTCTAGATTGGAAACTTCATAAGAGGCGCGAGCCGCGTCCAAGATTTGAAAAAATACGACGCCGTCCACCACGATGGATGCGTTGTCCTTGGTGATAACTTCCTGGCTTGGCACGTCGATGACTTGTTCCATCATATTAACCTTGCGACCGATACGGTCGAGCCAAGGCAAAATGAGCCCAAGGCCGGGCGTGAGGATGTCATGAAATTTGCCAAAGCGTTCGACAGTGTAGGCATAGCCCTGAGGCACCTGTCTGATGCCCATCATGAGAGTGACAAAAACAAACAGCGCAACCACTGCGGCAAAAACGCTGAAACCTGCGAACATATCCATGTGCCCCTCTTACGTTGACGCGGTATCATAGGCGCTATTTAGGCTTTGTAATAGCCGAGTGAGCATGAAATTCACCGTCATATTCGCCCATTCGGGCGAATGTTCCGGCTTCGCCTGAACCTGTTTATAGGGCGCGCCATTTCATGTATCTGTCATGCAGCGGGCTTAGTTTGGGCTTTAAAAGGAGCAAGGCATGACCAAGCAATTCGGGTTGGCGGTGGCGGTATTGCTGGGTTTGATAACGTCCGGCCACGCAGAGGAAAGTTACCATTGGGTTCAGTATGTGCCGGATGGACTTGAAATGCGCGCTATCACCCATGATGCTGCGTGCCCGACGGCCAAGGTGGATGGCTCACCAGTTGAAATGACCGTCCGCTCGAAGCCAGGCGAAAATTATGCGATTCTGGTATGCGCTGCGGCAGTGCCGAAAGACGCAAAGAGTGTTTCTATCAACGATGTGCCGCTCTCACTGCCCGTAGCGGATCCGAAGCGCATATTGCTCATCGGCGATACCGGCTGCCGCTTGAAAGGCAAAGTGACACAGGCGTGCAATGATATTGCCGCGTGGCCGTTCCGCATCGGGTCCGATATCGGGGCAGAGTTGAAGCCCGATCTTGTGATTCATGTTGGTGACTTTCACTATCGCGAAGGGAGTTGTCCCATCGACACGAAGGGCTGCGCCGGAACGCCGTTTGGTGACAATTGGGATGTCTGGCGCGCCGATTTCTTCTCGCCTGCAGAGTCCCTGCTCAACGCGGCACCATGGATTTTCGTGCGTGGCAACCATGAAGAATGTGACCGGGGCGGCAAGGGCTGGAGCCGGACGCTTGACCCTTACACATTCGCAGACGCAAGCGGTTGTCTCGGGCCAGGCCAGCCGTTCACAGTTGATCTCGGTGCCGAGCAAATCTATGTGATGGATGTTGCCACTGCCGACGATTCCAAAGTTAATGAAAAACAAGCGGCTTTTTACAAACAACAGTTTGAAGCCACATCCAAACTGGCAGACAAACCTATCTGGATGGCTTTTCACCGCCCGATATGGTCAGCGATTGAGGTCAGCAATGGCGCGGTAGAGGGCGATAATAAGACGCTCGCCGTCGCCGCGCTGGGCTCAATGAGCAAAAATGTTCAGGCCATCCTTTCCGGTCACCAGCACACGTTTTCGGTATTGACGTATGAAGCCGATTTGCCGATCCAGATTGTCACCGGTCACGGGGGCGATAATCTTGACGTCACTGCACCGCGCAACCCTATCGGGATGAAAATCAACGGCCAGACGGTGACAGGCGGCATAGGTGTGCCCGGCGTATTTGGATTTTCTATGCTGGAACGTGGCGATACAGGCTGGAGCATCACAGATTATGACATTCATGGCGCAAAATTGGCAAAATGCGCGCTTATTGGACGCAAGGCCGATTGTACCTCACTTTGACTTGACGGATCAGCGAAGAATCGTCGCCTTCACCCACCATTCGGGGTGATGGCGACGAATGACTTTCGCGGCGATGGCCGCGGAGCGGCAGGTTTCGAACAGCGCAAAACATGTTGCGCCGGAGCCTGACATCCGCGCCAAGCGGCATCCGCGAGCTGCCATGAGCACATTGAGCACGTCGCCAATGACTGGAGCCAGAACGCAGGCGGCGTCCTCCATATCATTCCTCACCTTATTCAGCAGGCCAATCGTGTGTTCAAAACCGGCGGCCAATGCGGGAACAGGGTCCGGATGCGCGACGGCCTTATGCTCGTCTCCTCTGTTCAAGCCGATCCGCGCAAAAACCGACAGTGTCGACAGTGGAACGCCCGGATGAACCAAAACGGCAAATAGAGGCGGCAATTTCATCGGCTCGCCCAGCGTTTCACCTATGCCGCTCATCATGCGGGATGCCGAAAACAAACAAACGGGGCCATCCGCGCCCACTTCGCGCGCAGCAGCCAGAACACCAATGTCGTCAAAAGGTAGCAGATTGTGGCCCGCCAAAAGGCGCAGCGCCGCGCCAGCGTCGGCCGAGCCACCGCCGATGCCCGAAGCTGCCGGAAGGCGCTTGATAAGATGAAAAGCGCCCAAGATCCTCGCGGCTGTGTGCCGCTGAAAGGCATGCGCCGCGCGTATCACCAGATTTTCATCATG
>JANXSV010000169.1 GCA_025356505.1 Methylovirgula sp. | reverse complement strand
GCTGAAAATGTGGCCTATGGCTACGCCTCTGCAAACAGCGTATTCGAGGGCTGGCGGCAGTCCTCCGGCCATAACGCCAACATGCTTCTGGCGCAGGCCACCCGCGTTGGTGTGGCTATGGCCCGCGATTCTGGCGGGATTTATTGGACCATGGTGTTGGCATCAAGCCCAAGGTAAGGATTTCGCCTTGCGCTTAACCAAAAAAAGGGTCGCCTTTCGGGCGACCCTTTCGTGATTGTAGCACGGGAAATGGATCAGAAATCCATTCCGCCCATGCCGCCGCCAGCGCCGCCCATAGGAGCTGAGTCTTTCTTCGGACGATCAGCAATCATGGCTTCGGTGGTGATCAACAAGCCGGCAACCGAGGCTGCGTCCTGCAAGGCAGTGCGCACAACCTTGGCCGGATCAATAATCCCAGCTTCGATCATGTCGACATATTCTTCGGTCTGCGCGTTGTAGCCGAAGGTCTGCGACTTGCTCTCATTGATTTTGTTGATGACAATGGAGCCTTCAACGCCAGCGTTGTCGACGATCTGGCGGATTGGAGCTTCCAATGCCTTCAGAATGATCTTGATGCCGGCCTGTACGTCAACATTGTCGCTCTTGAGCTTGGAAACAGCAACGCGGGCGCGCAGAAGAGCAGTACCGCCGCCTGGGACGATGCCTTCTTCAACAGCGGCACGGGTTGCGTTCAGAGCATCGTCAACGCGATCCTTCTTTTCCTTGACTTCAACTTCGGTCGAGCCGCCAACACGGATCACGGCAACACCGCCGGCCAGTTTGGCCAGACGTTCCTGCAGCTTTTCCTTGTCGTAGTCAGAAGTGGTTTCTTCGATCTGAGCCTTGATCTGGGCGACGCGGGCTTCGATTTCTTTCTTTTTGCCAACACCGTCGATGATTGTGGTGTTTTCCTTGTCAATGCGCACGCGCTTGGCGCGGCCGAGCATGTCGAGCGTAACTGACTCCAGCTTGATGCCGAGGTCTTCAGCGATCATGGTGCCGTTGGTCAAGATGGCAATGTCTTCCAACATCGCCTTGCGGCGATCACCAAAGCCCGGTGCCTTAACCGCTGCAACCTTGAGGCCGCCGCGCAGCTTGTTGACAACCAGAGTTGCAAGCGCCTCGCCTTCAACGTCTTCTGCGATGATAACCAGCGGCTTGCCAGTCTGAACAACAGCTTCCAACACTGGCAACATGGCCTGTAACGAAGACAGCTTCTTTTCGTGGATGAGCACGTAGACGTCATCCAATTCGGCAATCATCTTTTCCGAGTTGGTCACGAAATATGGCGAGAGGTAGCCACGATCGAACTGCATGCCTTCAACGACATCGAGCTCGGTTTCGGCAGACTTGGACTCTTCGACAGTGATAACACCTTCGTTACCGACCTTCTGCATTGCCTTTGCGATCATTTCGCCAATCGACTTGTCGCCGTTCGATGAAATCGTGCCAACCTGCGCAACTTCAGCCGAGTCCTTGATTTTCTTGGAGCGGGCTTTGATGTCTTTCAGAGCTTCAATCACGGCCATGTCAATGCCGCGCTTCAGATCCATCGGGTTCATGCCGGAAGCGACGTATTTCACGCCTTCCTTGACAATTGCCTGTGCCAGAACTGTTGCTGTTGTGGTGCCATCGCCAGCGGTGTCGTTGGTCTTGGAAGCCACTTCGCGCACCATCTGTGCGCCCATGTTCTCGAACTTGTCTTCGAGTTCGATTTCCTTGGCGACGGTGACGCCGTCCTTGGTGATGCGCGGAGCGCCGTAGCTCTTGTCAATAACCACATTGCGACCCTTGGGGCCGAGGGTGACTTTTACTGCGTTTGCCAGAATGTCAACGCCGCGCAACATGCGGTCGCGGGCGTCGGAGCCGAAACGTACGTCTTTAGCTGCCATGTGAATGGTCCTTTATGAGAAAATTGAAATGCAGAAATCCCGACCTGATTAGCCGATGATTCCCATGATGTCGGATTCCTTCATGATGAGGAGTTCCTGACCATCGATCTTGACTTCGGTGCCGGACCACTTGCCGAACAGAACCTTGTCACCCTTTTTAACGTCAAGCGGGGTCAACTTGCCGGATTCGTCACGGCCACCAGGGCCAGCGGCGACGATTTCGCCCTCTTGCGGCTTTTCCTTGGCGTTGTCAGGGATGATAATGCCACCCTTTGTCTTTTCTTCGCCTTCGAGGCGCTTCACAACAACGCGGTCGTGGAGGGGAGTGAATTTCATTGGTATGTCCTCATGTTCTTATATGAATGAACACCAGCCTTGAGCCTATATGACTCGGCGGGAATGTATTAGCACTCAACAACGAGAGTGCTAATAACTGCCTTTGAGATAAGAACTCGAGGTGACAGTGTCAAGACAAGAGTGAGGAAATGGGAAGGACAGCGGGAAATTTGGTTAAAGGAGGAGACGCAAGCAATTAAGCTAAGGCGTTCCGACAGGAAATTGTTTCATTTCCGCCGCAGCATTTATATCCACGTTCTCTAACACCCGCTTATCGTAGCCGCCGCGTGCCACGTTCAACATTGCCAGCGCGTTTACCCGCGTGGTGGTTACATATTGCGGCAGATATTTCACAAGCAGCGGCGAAATTGGGCTGAGCACAGTGTAAAGCGCATTATACCACGCAACCTTGCTTTTGATGCCGTCCAGCGGCTGAATTGCGCCGGGGCGGAACATATATGCCGCCTTAAACGGCAATTTCAGCAGCGCGTTTTCCAGCCTGCCCTTGACCCTCGCCCACATAAACCGACCTTTTTCCGAGCTATCCGTCCCTGCGCCAGAGACATAGATGAATGTCATCTGCGGATTGAGCGGCAATAGAGCCTCGGCGACGCTCAAGGTGAGATCGTAGGTCACTTTGGTGTAAATCGCTTCGTCCAATCCGGCCGATGAAACGCCTGCACAAAAGAGGCAAGCATCACAGTTGCTCAAGAGATCGCGGGTTTCAATGTCCTGCACTTTGCCAAGTGCAAACAGGTCCGGGACAATAATCTCACGCAGTTTGATATGCGTTTTGCCCGTGGAAACGCGCAGAACGCAAACGATATTGGTGATTGACTGATCTTGCAAAGCGCGCTGCAGCACCCCCTGCCCGATCATGCCTGTAGCACCGAAAAGGATTATTTTCATAGCCAAGGCTAACACGTAGCGGCAGCGAAAGCCAACTGCACGATTGGTCTACGCGGCTCTCTGGAGCTTGGCGAGTTTTAAAATTCATCTTGGGTTAACCTTGTGTTGAGACAGAAAGTTCACCACGAAAATTAGGTTATTATTTTAGTAAGCATAAGAAAAGGTTGATGAATCAGCTTCCATTCTATGGTGTATCATCGTGCTTTAATAAAGGGCTGTTCGCTGATTTTAAAGCCCGCGCGGCGGTGCCGGATTGCGTTTTTGGAGCCAAGTATGAAACCCCATTGGATGGATTCTATTGCAGCAGGCGCAGCGTTTTGTGTGCTCGTCGGCGCGCTCTCCTTCGGACTTGCCAAAGCTGAGGCTGCACCTTTGGTTATCCCCGGACTTGGACCGGAAGATCAGGATTTGGCTCTGCGAAAGCGCGCAAAACCTGTATCGCCACCCGTGGACGCCGCAGCGTCGGACGCGGTGACTATGCAGCTCGCGCCGCAACCTTCCCTGCCAGTAAAGCTGCCTATTGAAATGGCCGAAAACGCGCCGCGCGGCGGCCTTGGCGGAGGCTTCATCGAACTGTTGCTAACGGGCCGAGATCCTACACCGCGTGTTGCAGTTTCCCCGCAACGGACGCCGGTTGGCATTCCCTCTCCCCGCTTCGCCGCAAAGCAAACCGCCGCCATGTCCGTGGCCCCTGCTGCGGTCATCCAAAAAGCAATGGACCCGCAGTTTTTGCGTCAGGAAGTGGATTACAGCTCACGTTACAGCCCCGGTACGATCATTATCGACACGCCGCAAAAGTTTCTGTTTCTTATCGAGGGCAATGGAAGGGCACTGCGCTACGGCATCGGCGTTGGTCGTCCGGGCTTTGAATGGTCAGGCGTGAAAACCATTTCGCGCAAGGCTGAATGGCCGGGGTGGACACCCCCTGCTGAAATGTTGAAGCGCAGACCGGATTTGCCGCTGCACATGGACGGCGGGCCGTCCAACCCGCTAGGCGCGCGCGCACTCTATCTGGGATCATCTATGTATCGCATACACGGCACCAACGAGCCGGACACAATAGGCACCAATGTCTCTTCCGGCTGCATCCGGATGATGAATGAGGACGTCACCGATCTTTATGAAAAGGTGAGAGTCGGCACAAAAGTTATCGTGATGTGACGTTACCGTGGTGTAAGGAACCAGTTTCGGCGAGAAACATCCCTTCCCTTGCAAATGGCACGGGAAGGGTTTGAAAAATTACTTAGGCGTCGAAGCTATCACCACCTGAACCGCCGCCATCGTCATAGGATCCGCCGAAGTCAGATGCAGTGCCGGACGCGTCCTGCGCATCGTCCTGATCTTGATCCTGATCTTGAAGCACGTCGGCCGCATGTTGGTTGGCGCTGTCACCATAATAGTTATTGGTGATGTTTTCCGACGCATGGGCTGCTGAACCGAAACTATTTCCGGCAATGTCCGACATCATGCCGTTGCCATGACCACCGTGAAACAGGCCACTGATGCCTTCAGCCAGCATCACGCCGCCCGCGACGCCCGCAGCCGTGCGCAGTGCACCACTGAGAAATCCACCGGATTGGGTAGGAGCTACGCCCTGCATCCCGCCCCACGGGCTTGGTGCCGGCTGTTGATAAGCGGACTGCCCGGGGTATGCTTGCCCGGGATAAGCCTGCCCGGGGTATGCCTGCCCGGGATAGGCTTGCTGAGGCACATTGCTCTGGCGCGGGGCAACCGGCGCTTGCGGCGCTGCGCCGAACAGGCTTTTGCCGATGTTGCCCAGAAAGCTGCCACCTTGCGCGTCTTTTGCGGCTTGGCTGACCTGCGCTTGAAGTTCTTGAATACGCTGGTTTGCGGCACTCATCGCCTGCTCTTGAATTAGCACAGTTTGAGAGAGGATATAGGCAGCATTTGGATTTTGCCGCGTTGCCTCGGCAATGAAGCGCTCGGCCTCGGCGTCACGCGGGCCGGTATCGGCCGAGCGGATGCGTTCAAAAAGGCTCGAAAGCAAATTTTTCTCGTCAGGGGTCATCATTCGTCTCCCAAAAAGCGGCACTTGGCCGCGTTCCACATATGGGAGTTGAGTGTGACTATTCCAAGACTTTGCGCAAAAGGCGCAGGTTAAATTCCGGTCATGTTGGCCAGGCCTTCGGGCTTGGAACCGCCATAGGCCCAATTGAGGAGTTCGACTGTATGGACGATCGGGGTTTGCGTCCCTTTCGAGATTTGTGTGATGCAGCCGATGTTGCCGGTGGCGATGATGTCCGGTTTGGTTTTGGCGATGTTCTTGACTTTTCGGTCGCGCAGTTGCGTGGCCAGCTCCGGTTGCAGAATGTTGTAGGTGCCGGCTGAACCGCAACAGATATGCCCCTCGGGAACATCCTTGACCTTGAAGCCCGCATTTTTCAGCAGATTTTTTGGAGCGTCCTTAATTTGCTGACCGTGCTGCATGGAGCAGGCAGAATGGTAGGCAACAACAAGCGGCTTGTCATCGAGACGCGTCAGTTCAAGGCTGGTGAGAAATTCGGTTATGTCCTTGGCAAGCGCGGCTACTTTTGTTGCTTTGGCTGCATAGGCAGCATCGTCGCGTAGCATAAAGGCATAGTCTTTAATTGTAGTGCCGCAACCCGATGCCGTGATGATAATGGCATCCAGCCCCTCACCTTCAATTTCACGCGTCCAGGCATCGATATTGGTGCGCGCCATATCGAGGCTGACTTTTTCGCGTCCCATATGGTGGGGGAGCGAGCCACAACAGGTCTCGCCTTTGGCCAGCACAATATCCACGTTTAAACGCTGCAACAGTTCGATTGTGGCTGTGTTGATTCCAGACTTCAAAACTGGTTGAACACATCCGCCGAGCAATGCCACCCTCTTGATTGGTGTTGGTACGGTGAAGCTCTGCGGTTTCTGATCGGCGCTGCGACCGGGCAGGCTCGATGGGGCAAGATCGAGCGCGGCATAGGCGCGCGCACCGATAACGGGCAGCTTGCCGATGATGCTCCGGAACGGGCGCATGGCCACAGCGCCAAGCAGCATCAAACGAAAGCGGTTCGGATAAGGCATCAAATTTGCCAAGACAGCACGGAAAAACCGGTCTGACAGCGGGCGCTTATAGGTTTTTTCAATGTGCGCGCGTGCGTGATCGACCAGATGCATATAGTTGACGCCCGAAGGGCACGTGGTCATGCAGGACAGGCAAGACAAACAGCGATCCACATGTTTGACGACCTGAGCCGTGGCCGGCTTGTCATATTCCAGCATGTCTTTGATCATGTAGATACGACCGCGGGGGCTATCGAGCTCATCTCCCAGCAAGAGATAAGTTGGGCAAGTCGCGGTGCAAAAGCCGCAGTGCACACAGGTACGCAATATTTTCTCGGATGCAGCCATATGGCTGTCTGCGAGGCTAGCGGGAGAGAAATTCGTCTGCATTATATTCCCTCGACCATTCTGCCGAAATTAAGGATGCCACGCGGGTCAAAGCTGGCTTTGACACTGCGGGTGAGCGCCGTGAGAGGCACTGATTCAGGTGGAAATACGGGTATTTGTGCGCGCACTGTCTCGGGCGCGCGAATGAGCGTAGCATAACCGCCAAAGCGGGCCGCCGCTGCCCGCACCACCTCTGCATGAGGCGCTTCGAGGCTCAACCAAACGAGGCCGCCACCCCAATCATAATAATGAGTGCCGCCAAGCGCGCGCAGCTCAGCCATTATCTTTGGACCATTGCTCGGCGCACAGGAAATTTTCCAGATGATATTGGCCTGCGGCTTTGCAATAAACTCCACATCGCGGATTCCACGCCATAATCTGACTGAGTCTTCACCTTCCAACACATTGATGTCTTTATGCGCGCCGAACAGTTTGCGCAGCTGATCGATACGGTAGGTGATCGAGGCTTCAAAATTTTCGAGGCGCATCAAGGTGCGGGAAATGTTACGCCCCAAGCCAAATGGCAGATGCGCCGCGCCACTGATTTCGAACGGGGACCCCAGAGCCGTGGCCAGCACGCCAACAGCCTCGGCATCTTCCAGCCCCTTAATAACAAATGTCACGGCCTTTTGCGGAATTGGCAGCAGCTTGATGGTCACTTCGCTCAAAAAACCGAGCGTGCCGAAAGCACCGCAGTTGATCTTGACGAGGTCAAGCCCGGTGACATTTTTCATCACGCGCCCGCCCGTTTTCACGATCTCCCCCGCACCGTTGATAAACCTCAGGCCCAGAATACTATCCCGCGCCGCGCCCGACTGGATACGCCGCGGACCCGACAAATTGCAGGCCGCCATTCCGCCCACGGTTGCCCGGCGACCCTCGATTTGGTCCACGGTTCCTAAAAGTTGAGAGAAATCCATCGGTTCAAACGGCAGCATCTGCCCCTTGGCAGCAATGGTGTCGGTGATGTCGGCCAGAGGCGTTCCAGCGCGCGCCGATATCACCATTTCACTTGGCTCATACAGCGTTATGCCGCTCAGCCCTGTTGAGCGCAGCACATCTCCCACGCAAGGGCGCCCGAGGGCGCTCTTGGTGCCAGCGCCCTCTATTTGCAACGGCGCGGTGGCCAAGCGGATAATGTCAGCGGCATCAGCTTCGGTGGCGGGCGTGAATGTTTGCATGAAAAAACTTTGTGTGGCGCGTCAGGGCGTCCCAAGCCGGGACGACAGCATGTGGAGTTACATATCGAGAGGAAATACTTTGCCCGGGTTGAGCAGGCCGAGAGGATCAAAAGCTCCGACCACGCGGCGTTGCTGCGCCAGATCAATGTTGGAAAATTGATGCCGCATCAGATCGCGTTTTTCAATCCCGACGCCATGTTCTCCGGTCAGGCATCCGCCCACATCGACACATAGCTTGAGGATGTCATTGCCTGCACTTTCGGCCTTGGCCTGCTCGGCTGAATCGTTGACATTATACATGATCAGCGGGTGCATATTGCCATCACCGGCGTGAAAGACATTGGCGACGCGCAGACCATAGCCGCGAACAATCTCATGCGTGCGCTTCAAAACATACGACAGTTGCGATGTCGGCACGGTTCCGTCCATGCAAATATAATCTGCAACGCGACCGGTTGCTCCGAAAGCTGATTTGCGACCTTTCCAGATTGCTGCGGCTTCCATGGCGCTTTGCGATGCGCGCACAACCTTGACACCATGCTGTTTGGCGATTGCAACGATACGGGCAAGTTGCGCGTCCATTTCAATCTCGGAGCCTTCAACTTCGATGATAAGCAGCGCGTCGCAATCCATCGGATATCCGGCATGGGCAAAAGCTTCGCAGATTTCGATGGCAATCTTGTCCATGAACTCCATAGCGACGGGGATAATGCCCTCGCCGATGATTGCCGCGACGCAGGCAGCGGCAGCTTCGACACCTTCAAAGCCAAACAGGACCGGCCTTGCGCCCTCCGCGCTACGCAATATGCGCACGGTGGCCTCTGTGACAATACCAAGTTGGCCTTCTGACCCCACCACCAGACCCAGAAAATCGAGCCCACCGGCATCCATGGTATCGCCGCCAATGTCGACAATAGTTCCATCCATGAGCACCATTTTGACACCGAAGATGTTATTGACGGTGACACCGTATTTCAAGCAATGCGCGCCGCCCGAGTTCATCGCGATATTGCCGCCTATGGTACAGGCAAGCTGCGAGGATGGATCGGGGGCGTAGAAAAAGCCATTGTCCGCGATGTGGCCGGAGATGGCGAGGTTGGTTATGCCTGCCTGCACCTTCATCGTGCGATCAGCAAAATTGACGTCAAGCACGCCATTCATTTTGGCAACGCCGACCACCACGCTGTCTTCAAGCGGAATTGCGCCGCCTGCCAGCGAAGTGCCCGCGCCGCGCGCCACGACTTTTACGCCATGAGCGTGACAAAACGTGAGAATGTCGCTGACTTCCTGCGTATTGCGCGGCAGCACCACGGCCAAAGGCATCCGGCGATAGGCTGTCAGCGCATCGGTTTCGAAGGCGCGTCGCTCGTCCAGTGTGGTGATGAGATTTTCGAAAGGTACGATCTGCGCCAGGCCGGCGATGATTTGATCCCGCTTATCGAGAATGTTTGCATCCGGAATTGGGAATAGAATTGCGTTCATGAGGTTGCTCCCTAGATATCATCTTGTGGTTTTGCCGCAATTGGCAAGAGCCATAAATTCCACCAGACGGAATTCCGTCACACTACTGTGTGCGAATTGCGAATCCGTCGCACCACAAAGGCAACACCAAGTACAGAAACCGGCACCATTATTGCGGTCGCAAGTCCCGGGTCAATCGGCAAATATCCGACTTCTTTCAACCCTTTAAACACATAGGCGGCCAGCCCGACGATGTAGTATGAGATGGCCGCAACTGACAACCCTTCCACTGTTTGCTGCAAACGCAGTTGCAGGCGGGCCCGATTGTTCATCGCGGTCAGCACGCCCTGGTTCTGCTGTTCAATTTCCACATCTACGCGGGTTCGCAACAAGTTTGTGGCGCGGGCAAGCTTTTCTGAGAGTTTCGCCTGCCTGTCCTGCAACATGGCGCAGGTGCGCATGGCGGGTGCCATCCGGCGCGACAGAAATGCCTTCAGCGAAGAATGCTCTTTCAAGCTGTCCTCCCCGAGGGCGATCAGCCGTTGTGACACGATATCATCATA
>JANXSV010000162.1 GCA_025356505.1 Methylovirgula sp. | reverse complement strand
TTTCACACATATGCAATCGGCGCAGCCTGTCACTTTCGGGCATCATTTGCTGGCCTATGTCGAAATGTTCGGGCGGGATCGCGGTCGTTTTGGCGATGCGCGCGTGCGCATGAACGAGTGTCCGCTCGGGGCAGCAGCGCTGGCGGGGACAAGCTTTCCGATCGACCGCTATATGACCGCCAAAGCGCTCGGGTTTGACCGGCCGACGGCAAACTCGCTCGATAGCGTGTCGGACCGTGATTTCGTTTTGGAAACTTTGGCGGCAGCCTCGATCACCGCTGTGCACCTGTCCCGGTTTGCTGAAGAAATTGTTTTGTGGGCGACGCCGCAATTCGGCTTTGTGCGTTTGTCGGATAGATTTAGTACCGGCTCTTCGATTATGCCGCAGAAGCGCAATCCGGATGCTGCCGAACTGGTGCGGGGCAAATCCGGCCGGATTATCGGCGCGCTGACCGCGATGCTGGTGGTCATGAAGGGTTTGCCGCTCACCTATTCCAAAGATATGCAGGAAGATAAGGAAGGCACTTTTGACGCGCTCCATGCCCTGTCCTTGTGCCTCGCGGCTATGACGGGAATGGTGAAGGATTTTGAGCCGAATCTTCCCAGGATGAAAGCGGCTGCGGGCGCAGGCTACGCCACCGCGACAGACCTTGCTGATTGGCTGGTGCGGACGCTAAAAATGCCGTTCCGCGAAGCGCATCATGTGACAGGGCGGTTGGTGGCTTTGGCTTCGGCCAATGATATCGGCCTTGAGAAACTGAAGCTCGATGAGATGCAAGCTATTGAGCCGCGCATAACATCAGAGGTTTTCGCGGTTTTGGGTGTGGAAAAATCAGTGAAAAGCCGGGTCTCCTACGGTGGTACGGCCCCCGCAAATGTGCGTAAACAGGCAAAAGCTTGGCTACGCAAATTGCAGTGAGTGGGTTATGATCGGGAAAATCGGGGGCGCGTCGGTGGCACAGCTGAGCAAGTGGATGGTTATCGGGATCATGGTTCTCGTGGTTTCGGGCTGCGGACGGCGCGGACCTTTGGAACCCGCCGGGGGCGAGAAGCCTATGGCAGCCGAACGCAGCGAAACCGACATCGGTCTTGCTTCGGGCAAAACCGCCAAGGTGACCCCCATCCAGCCTGGCGATAAGCCCTTCATTCTCGATCCTTTGCTGTAGAGCTTCTCATGCACCATTTCCAATTACACAACGGCGTGATGCATGCCGAGGATGTTGACCTGCGCGAGATTGCGGCGCAGGTGGGGACGCCGTTTTACTGCTATTCTGCCGCGACACTGACACGTCACTTCAAAGTGTTTTCGGCTGCGTTCAAAGATCAGGCTTTGATTTGCTATGCGATGAAGGCCAATTCAAACCAGGCGGTCTTGACGCTGCTTTCGGCCTTGGGAGCCGGAATGGACGTGGTCTCGGAAGGGGAACTGCGCCGTGCCATAGCCGCAGGCGTCCCAGGTCAACGCATTACATTTTCGGGTGTCGGCAAGACCGCGCGCGAGATTGATTATGCGCTTGATCAGGATATTATGTGTTTTAACGTTGAATCCGAGCCGGAGCTGGCAGTTCTCAATGCGCGCGCTGCATTGAAGGGCAAAACCGCGCATATTGCGGTCCGGGTAAACCCCGATGTTGATGCCAAGACCCATGCTAAAATCGCCACAGGTAAATCCGAGAATAAATTCGGCATTCCGATTTCGCGGGCGCGAGCGGTGTATGGTCATGCCGCAGCGATGTCGAATATCAAGGTGAGCGGTGTCGATATGCACATTGGCTCGCAGATCACGGATTTGCAGCCGTTTGATGATGCCTTCGCGCTGCTGGCGGCGTTTGTGCGCGAATTGCGTGCCGACGGGCATACGATCGATCATATCGATTTGGGCGGCGGGCTCGGCATTCCCTATCAGGACACCAACGCGCCGCCGCCACACCCGGAGGCCTATGCCGCCATTGTTGCCAAGCACACGGATAGTCTTGGCTGTAAGCTCGTGTTCGAGCCGGGACGGTTGCTGGTAGGCAATGCCGGAATTCTGGTGACTCAGGTGATTTATGTCAAAAGCGGCGAGGACAAAAGCTTCGTCATTGTCGATGCGGCGATGAATGATCTTATACGTCCAACGCTCTATGAGGCGTATCACGATGTAAAGCCTGTGCATCCACGCCCTGACGCGAAGCATATGATTGCCGACATTGTTGGCCCGGTGTGTGAAACCGGGGATTATCTGGCACAGGACCGCGATCTGGCTGAAGTTCATCCGGGAGATCTGCTGGCTGTGATGTCAGCGGGAGCCTATGGAGCG
>JANXSV010000149.1 GCA_025356505.1 Methylovirgula sp. | reverse complement strand
CTTTTGCGCCAGGCTACAGTGGCATCGCGTTTGAAGCAGCCTGTGACCTTGTATTCAAAGGGCGGGAACAGCCTTCGGGTTACACAGAGCCGGTGCTCCATGCGCGGCGGCGGCAGAAAAAAGCCCTCGCCTAAGCCCGTCCGTTCTGGGCTTTACAGCGCGGTTAAGCCTAGCTTGCCGATATCGTGTAGCAGACAGAGTGGCGCGTTTTAGCCACCTTCTACGCGCTGCCGAAAAACCCGGATTTTCGGCGATGAGATCGGTGAAGAAGGTTACGCGCTGGCTGCTACCATTAGGAACCGGCTGACCTTCAGTCAGATCAAGTGCATAAGTGAGCGAGCCTAGCAATTCAGCTAGCTTGATTTGTTGCAAAGGTTTGGCGGAAGGCTTTCGTAAAGGCATGTAAGAACTCTAGCGCAAACGCCGACACTACTGTTCCAGCCTTCAATAATGTCTTAAAAAGCAACGAGGTTACGCTTCCACTGCACAGTGTTTTGATACAGCTTCAACCACGATGTCTTTCACGAGCAGCCGGAATCTGACTTCGGTTGACCGACGTCATCCGATCTTGTGCCGGCACTCTGATCGATCACCGATGAATTAAACCCATCGCGCCTTTCGATATGAACATGGCCGCGCGCCTTTCGCACAATTTGAGAATGGTCTCCTGCGCCCGCAGGACCCGTCTGCATCACAAAGGCCTGGTTGCCGCCGCAAGACGATTCTGTCACCACAGTCATTCGATCAGACGCCGCTATCAGCATCGTGGCAGCGCTGAAGCAACCCAGAATTGAAAATATTTGCATAGCGGTATCCTCGCGTTGGAAACGGCGGCCTGCGCCTTGTGCTGCTGGCTCACGGCAAGTGCAGGTGATGCTGAAATACCTTGGCAGAATTGGTGAAGCCGCTTTGCGTGATTGTAGTCGAGACACTCGTACCAGGCAGAGCAATCTGAGCCGATCGGGCAGCGTTGAGGATGCCGCTTTGGGTGATTGAAGCGCTCTGATTACCCATGCCGATATTAACGGCGATATTGACCGGCAGAGTCTGCACGATGGTAACGGTAGCCGCTTGCGCGGGTAGCCCAACAAAAGCAGTCGCGGAACAAAGCGCTGCAAGCATGATTTTTTTCATGGCAACCTCCCTAATGTAATGGCAGAGCTCCGAGCCAGCCAATAAAGACCGGCGCGGAGCGCGAAATGCTCAGGGAGTCTGAGTGATGCTCGAATGGTTCCGGTGGCCATCCTGATAAACTCCGGCAAGGTTATGGTTGCCATCCTGATTGATGGTGGAACGGTTCGAGTGGCCCTCCTGCCAGACCATGGCAGTGTTGTGATTGCCATCCTGGGTCACGGAAGACGAGTTGTGCCCGCCTTCTTGAATGACGATGGCTGTATTGCCGGCAAAAGCAGCAAAAGACAGGGTTGAGGCGGCGACAAAGGTGACGAGACCGAGACGTAGTTTCATGACTTCCTCCATTGGTTCGGGTTGGTGGTACTGCGTTCCAGCTTTCGGGCATGGGTTCTTTTGAGCCCCCCGCCGGAAGACCACAAAACCTTATGAAAGCCCTGGGAAAATCAAAATTCCTGCATTGTGCTTAAGCCAACAAGGGCAGACGGCGGCAAACTTCCCCCGTCCCTATGGCAAACAATGTCGTCATACGCCCTTTGAAACACTTCGGAGGTATTCTGGCGGGGTTTCTGGCGAGTATTCTGGAAGGCTAGTTTGCCCCTCTACCGCTTTAGCGCAGGCATGTTGCGCTTTTGCGCCCACCTCGCGCTTTTGCGTATTCAGTTCGGACTAAGCCAGACGTTACGGCGTCGCTTTAAACCGCGCCCGGCTCCCCTTTTGCCTAAAAGGCTTACGTCGCAGCCTCCGCTTCATGACGCAAGCTTAGTCCGATAGATCAGCTTACTGCTGCACAGGGCATTTCCTAGATTGGCAACCAAACCGGCCGTTTATACGGGCCTTTAACGAGGTGAGCGACGCAAACCGGTCTGGCTTCAGGTGAGGATGTTTCATGCAACGCGCTGCGATAATGATGCTCACACTTATCACCGCAGGATCATCATTCGTGCCCCGCGGCGCCGCGCCGGTCTATCCTTCGCAACATCATCCCGCCGCTTTGGCTGTCGGGGTCCGGGCGAAAGCCATATCTCGTACGCCACAATTTTACGTGACGCCCGGCTACAAATTTTTCGGCAGACCAGGACAAAACACCACCGCCCTAACTTGCGGACACGGAGATTTTCGCGACGGCTACCGCTTGCCGGCAGATCACACCTGCGGCGGGTCATGAGGCCGCAACACAGACGTTTAATGGAGTTTCATCATGCCCGCTTCCAAGATGTTTAAATCACGCTGCCACACGCTCATCGGCATAGTTAGCGGCCTCGCCTTTGCGGGCGCTCAGGCCTTTTTTGCGCCAGTGGCTTCAGCGGCTGATGTGACAATCGTTCAAGAGAGTCAGCTCAATATTTTGAGCGCCGTGCAAAATGATCCGGTGAATAGGCTGAAAGTAACTCAGTCCGGTCGAATGAACGGCATGAGCATTCGGCAGGAGGGCGAAGCCAACAGCCTGTCAGCCTTGCAAAACGGCATTGAAAATCTCGCTAACATCACCCAGCGAGGCTCGCGGCTCAGCGCAAATGCACTTGCCCTACGGCAATCCGCGCAGACCGAGACCACGGTAAGCCAAATCGGCTCCACAATCAGCCATATGACGATCACCGATCCCAATGCAATCAACTACGCGACTGTTTATCAAACCGGCGGCCTGAGCCTAATCTCACTCACGCCGTTTGCGCCAAGCATCGGGGTAATGGGGCGCGCACATTAAGCCGCCTGAAAAGCGCGCTAAATCCTGCGGCGAATGTAGAAATACATGCCCCAAACGCCGACTTTAACGGGTGTTGCGGCGACGCCGGCATAGCTGCCTGACGCGTGATCGCGGCTATAGCTCACCTCGGACCCGAACGAGAGATTCGAAATCGGCATATATTCCGCACCCATCTGCGCCTGCCATCCCCTGACCCTGTAATCAAAGTTGAACGGCAAACCGCCAATCAAAGACGTGTCGCTCGCAGAATGCAGGGCATAGATAGAGACGGTTGAAGTGGTTTTAAAATTCGGCGTCCATAGATGCTCGTAAGATACCAAGCCGGAACTGCCTGCAGACAGCCGCAATCTTCCGTTTGCACCGGCAACATAATCTGAAGCGAAAAATGGCGCGCCGAGATAGCTCAAGGCTCCGCGCGCATGTGCGCCGGACACAAGGATTCTTCCATAGGTTTCACCCGCCGCAGGACCAAAAATGTCGCTCCATTTGGTACGCCATTCGAAACTGCCTGAGACGGCATAGCCTTCCTCAGGATGCGAGGCGGCATTGCAACAGGTGGATGCGGTGCCATCCGTATTTTGGTGCACAGCAGCGGAAATCTGCAGCGCACCCCACTCCGGCTCGTAACGTATTTTGCCAACCACATCAGGCGCGCGCACACCGCCTCCACCGCTGATGACGCCATCCACCTGCGCCCTCGCAGCAGCGTCCTCCAGCGACAGCGTCACCGCCGTGCTATCCCCGAAGGTTTTGGTAAAGGCCAGCACATTTAGATTTACACCGGAAGAATAGCCGCCGGCATAGCCGTAACCAAGCTGTGGCACATCGAAAAACGAACGGTGCCGTCCAGCAGTGAAACCGGCAAATTGAACCCAGGCTTGATCCAACGAGATGGAATTCGAATTGGTGATCTTGAACCTCTGATCAAACACAGCGACGTCGACATTGGGTTGCAGACTGATAAACGTGACGACAGGCCCGTAATCTGACGGCGTTATAGTCGTAAGATTGATCTGCCCGTTGGTGCGCGGCACCAGATGATTGGCGCTATTTTTCAAATCCAGTTTCTGAAACAGCAGCACCGGCACGGACGGCGTGGGCGACCCGTCACCGACAATGCGCTGGGTTTGAACGTTAAGGTCTGACCCGACCAAATCCACTTTCGTTTCAAACAGAAGATCAAGTCCGATCTTCACGCATGTCTGAGACGCAGGAATTTGAAAGAAGCCGTAGCCATAAGCGGGGCAGGTCTGGAGCACTTGCACAATATTGGCGCTGCCGGGGTTTTTTGTGAAAGCACCAGACGGCGCATCGGCGGCATGTAGGGTCGGCGCGTCAAACGCACTAGCCAACAGCATCACCGGCAAACTCATGAAAGCTCGATAATGCTGGAGGAGGCGCTGCCCCTGAGATGTTAGACGTTTCAGCATCCTGCTCCGGAATGGGATGACATGACAAAGACACAAGTCTTATTTAATAAGCTTACAGAATTTTCGGCGTTACACGAATTCAATTACGTTAAATGACTTAATTTGCTTCGACATGTTACAAAAATGCAACGAAATCGGAAAATTTACCGCCAGAGTTGCATTTAATCCGACGAATACAAAACAATTGACGGCTGTACACGCAACCGCAAACTAAATTCGACCAGCTTTGACTGCTTTGGCCGACTTAGATTTATTCATTGTGACATAATTACAGGCACGCAGGGAGTCCCTAAAAAGGCGTAGACCAGCGCTGGGGTTTTGCGCCCGCGCGACAATATGCTCGCTAAATGTTGGCGCTAACATTCCAACCTATTAAAAAGATTGACTTAATCGTAATTATGCGGTAATTCTTTGCTTCCGTATGAAATTCCATAACCCTTGTCGGTGCCGTCACCTGATTGTGACGCGGCAAATTATGGCGTGGAATTTGCGGGTAATTTTTCAGAGTATTATTCAAGTATAAAAACTTTTCATTCAACTTTGCATTGCAACAAAAAGTATTGATCCCATGATTTTTTCTTGTGGAGTGTGCTGCGTTGTTAAAGTTGCAAGAAAGAGTTTTGAGTTTTAGAGCGCCTCCCCGGCTTGAACAAATCCGGGTGCGAAGGTCTTTCGCTGAGGACAGCACGTCAAAAAGTCCTTTGAGCAGCCGTACAGATCCCTTGAGCCAACATTTTGGCAAGAGCTTCAGCCACACCATCAATGGCCACCGTGCCGCTGCCGTTCCCACAGAGCCGATCCATGCCAACGCCTCTGCCCATGGAGCAGATCATCGCATAACGCTGTTTCTCTTTGATGAAATGCGGCTGCTGCGTGAGTGCATGGCGCATCTTTTGCGGGACAATTGTCCTGATATTGACGTCCTGTGCTATGATCGTTGGGCCAAAAATTTTGACTATGCCGGACCGGGGCCGACGTTGATTTTATTCAACTTGCGCCAGTCCTCGGTTGAAAGGTTTTTCATCGATCACATCGCTCAGGACCTCG